>CACYXI010000063.1 GCA_902778265.1 uncultured Bacteroidales bacterium
TTACCACCTGATACAGATTAATGACAGCGGTGAGTTGCAATTGTCCACAGCTATCAAAAAAGTTTTGATTCCGTCGGACAATTGCGATGATACGGGCACGATCCTCTATAATCTGGATGCAATTATCGCCGGGTATGACAGGTACCAGTCCCTTGGCATCCCGCAACCCCGATCCGGCTCCAGTGGTATCGGGTGACCGCCTCTATGTGTTAGGTCTATGCTTTCACTCAGTCAAACCTATGCTTTCACTCAGTCAAAACATAGTATTTACCATTTGCTTGGCGGCGATACGTAACTTGCTTGACGGCAACCCGTAACTTGCTTGACGGCAAGGTGCCACTTGCTGACTGCCAAAATGGCACACCGATTGTGAAGAAGTTATGCAGGAAAAATCAAGAAATAGGCAGAAAAACCCGAAAATCGTGTAGGCAACATGTAGGCAAAATGTATGCAAACCCCGGAAATCATGTAGGCAAAATGTAGGCAAATTTTAGGTTAACCATCTGTGCAACAGTATGTTAAGCCTAAAATATGTAGGCAAATTTACAAAATGATGAAAAATTTCTGGACGCGCGCGAGAGAAGTTGCGTATAGACGTATCCTGAGACAGCCAATTTCTAACGCTATAAAGATAGACATTTCTGCTTATATTCTCAATCTTTTCATCAAAAACTTGCTATAATACAAATTTCTTTGTATCTTTGCGATATTAAATAGACAGAATAACGTAAATGACCTATACCTATAAATATCCTAGACCAGCAGTCACAGCAGACTGCGTTGTAATCACAAAGGAAGAGCAACCCAAGGTGCTGCTAATCCAGCGAGGCGCAGACCCCTATAAAGGCTACTGGGCCTTCCCCGGTGGATTTATGAATATGGACGAGACTACGGAGCAATGTGCCATCCGTGAACTGGAGGAAGAGACGGGCCTCCACGTATCCGATGTCCACCAGATTGGTGCATACTCCAAGGTGGACCGCGACCCGAGAGGAAGAACCATCACCGTGGCTTATCTCGCCATCGTCGATAAAGCTACGAAAGTGCATGGACAGGATGATGCTGCCAAAGCCGAATGGTGGCCCATCAATGCTTTGCCCCCCTTAGCCTTCGACCACGAGGACATCATGCGTGATGCGCTAGAAATGTATAAATAATTATTTTCGCAAGGCTTGTGGACTCAAAAAGCATGATGATATAAATTTATTTTATTATCTTTGCAACATCCAACGATTAAAGGCTTATGAAGAATTATCTGATCAGCGAGGCAATAGGCGATATAGCAGGCCCTATGGCCTATGCCTATTATAAAAGTATGCCTGATGCTCTTGTGGAGCTGAGAGACGAAAAATCCTCTTGCCCTTGGTAAGGCAAGGAATAGTTTGTTAAACAAAGTTTAAAAGAATTTTCATTTTTCGTTACTTTCAAAAGAAAATGTGTATATTTGCATTTCAAACTACATGATTACCAATGACACAACAAAGAGTATATTTTAACTCACGTGACAAACTCATTCGTTTAGACATTCAGAAGATTGTCTATTTCGAAGGTGATGGCAACTATACTTATATAGTAACTGCCAACAAACAGAAAGTATGTGTTACGATGAATCTATCCCATACAGAGGAAGCTCTGGCTGCCCAATTGGGAGACAACGCCAAACAGTTTATGCGTATAGGAAAGCGATTCATCGTAAACATGAACTATATCTATCAGGTAGATATTCAAAGACAAACTTTGATGCTTTCAGACTGCGAGCATTTCCTATTCCAGATGCCCGTGTCAAAGGAAGCATTGAAAACAGTAAAGGAACTTGTTATTCGAACTAAGATTTGATTCGTTATGGAGATAATTATTGGAAGAGACCAGCAAACTCGTCAACTCTGCATCATCAAAGATGGCAATTCAAGACTGTATGGTCAGGCTAATAGCGTACCAATGGATGTGAGTCGCCATCATATATCCTTAGTGGCTGCAGGAAGCGGCAAGTGGAAGATTAAGAACCTAAACGAACGCAACGTTACTTTCGTTAATGGTATTGCTGTTGAGAGCAAGACGATTTCAGAGAGTGACAAGGTCGAACTCGGAAACTCTCATTATCTGTTTTCGTGGGCAGCTCTGAAAGAGCCAAAAGAAGAAACCATAGATATTCGGCCACTAAAAGTCGTATGGGACAATTATCAGCAAAACGAGATAGAAATTAGAGATCGCCAAAAGAATAATGGACTTTGGGCGAGTGTTCCGTTAGGCTTTTCTATGTTAGGAGGTCTAATTGCAGGTGTTGCTCCTGAAATCCGTGAAATTGCTTTACTATTCACAGGTCTTGCTTTTCTTATATTTATATATGGACTTTATAGACGTTCAAAAGACAATAGTACCGTTGAACTGAAAGCTAACCAAGAAGAGTTTGAAATGAAATGGGTTTGCCCCAAGTGCAAGCATCCGCTTACCTGTTTCAGAAGTTATATAATTCTCTCACAAAGCGATGCCTGTCCTTACTGCAAAACGAAGTACAAAAAGTAATTTTGTACAGTAAAACGGGTATTTCCTACAGGAACCCCCAAAAAACTTTCAACTATTACAGAATTATATTACTTTTGCAGCATAAAACTTAAAATTATCGAAATATGAACGAAGAAACTATTATCGAGAAGCGTCCAACTGCTAATGGACAACAGGAGACAAAGAAAGAAGGTAGTGCTTGGAAGCATGTAACCTTGGGTGGTGTATCTGGTATCCTGATGGGAGCTGGTTTGCTGTATGCAGGTCAGGCTGTTGCTCAAAATGTGAACAGCGAAGAAAAGCCTGAAGAAACTCCTGAAGAGAAGCCAGAAGAAGTAGCGGCTCCAGAGCAAGGCGAAACGAGTCATACTTTGGAGAATGGCTTGAAGGTGGCTTCTGTAAGTGATGACCTATCATTTGGAGAAGCATTCCAGCAGGCACGTGCAGAAGTAGGTCCTGGTGGTGTGTTCCACTGGCATGGAGGCATCTATAACACCTATTCTGCAGATGAGTGGAATGCGATGTCTGTAGATCAGAAACATGATTTTGCAGAGCAGGTTCAGCCAGAAGTGCGTCCTGACGAACTCTCTACTCCAACAGATGCCGATACCCATGTGGTAGTCGTTCATCATGTCTATGAGCATGCTCCAGCCCCAGAGGTTCATCAGGCAGCAGACACTTCTGCTGATGTTCAAGTGGTTGATCAGCAGACTGCACAAAGCAGCGATCAGGATGCAGATGTTCATATCGTAGGCTATGGCGAAGTGGAAGGTCATGTGGCTGTGGGCTTGGATACTAATAACGACGGACAGGCTGATGTCGCCATCATTGATGTTGATGATTCTGGCAATTTAAGCGATCCCGACGTTGTTGTTGACGCCAATGGAAATATGGCTACTTATGGCCAGATCGCTAATGACCCAGATCCGAACCTCACAGCATCAATGGAGAATCCAGATGTGGCACCAGACATGCCCGACTATATGAACGATGTGATGATCGATGCTTAATATGAAGAAGCGTCTGTTGTTGACATGGATGATACTATGTGCTATCACATTGCAGGCTAAAACATACCTTGTATGTGTGGGGATTGCTGACTATCTTGGTACGAAGAATGATCTCCGTATTAGTGATAACGATGCGAAGACCATTGCCAAGGTTTTCCTGGCAACCAAGGATGCCTCTGTCAAAGTCCTGACCAATGAAGATGCAACGCAGTCGGCATTACTTAGCACGATGCACACCTTATTTGAAGATGCTCATAGTGATGATGCTGTTGTTCTCTACTTTAGTGGACACGGAACTCCTGGAGCATTAGCCTGTCATGATGGCCTGCTCACCTATCAGCATATTTTCAAGATGCTAAAAGGATGTAAAGCTAATAAGAAGATGATCATTGCTGATGCTTGCTTTTCAGGTAAAATGCGTACGACCAGACAACAGTCTAATAACTACAATAGCCAGAACGTAATGCTGTTCCTCTCATCCCGCACCAACGAGACTTCACAAGAAACAAAATTTAAGAATAGTCTCTTTACTATATTCTTGGAACGAGGACTACGTGGTGGTGCCGACAAGAACAGAGACCGCCAGATTACTGCTCGTGAGATATTTGACTTTGTTCACGATGGCGTAACGGAGTCTTCCGGCAATAAGCAACATCCCGTTATGTGGGGTAAGTTTGACAATAATATGACAATCATAAAGTGGTGACGCAATATGCAAACAAAAAGAATAATATGTCCCAAGTGCAAGGCTGTACTTGACGTAACGAACTCAAAGAATGAGACGCTGAAGCAAATCACTTGTCCATCGTGTAAGACTATTCTGCAAGTCAAGTTTCCTCCGCAACAGGAGCAACCTCAACAGGAACCAATAGAGGCCCATACTTATTATGCACCTTCCAAACGACCAATGGCAGATAGTGGCGAAACACAACTTGCAGGCGCAGGTGGAGAGACGGTGTTAGGAGGTGGCTTAAGTGGTGCTACTCAGCTTTATACACCTACTCAGAAGACTACTGCTACAGTCAAGCTTACATTTGGAGGAAAGGAATATCCACTCAGTGAAGGACAAAACATCGTTGGTCGCCAAGGGACAACCTCAAAGGCAACTGTCCAAATCGAGACTGCTGACCGTTATATGAGTCGCCAGCATTGCAGCATCACCGTTTCCACGCTTCCCGACGGCACCAAGAAAGCAGTGCTGAGCAACTATCAAAACAAAAACCTTACCACCATCGATGGTCAACCCATCGAGACAGGTGACTCCATCCGTCTGACTGATGGTAACAGTATTACGATGGGACATACTACAGTAACCTTTAAACTGTCGTAGCTTATGAAGATTTCACTATATCCACCATTGTCCATCCAAGAGATTGGACAACGTCCCAATCAAGAAGACAGCATTGCCCAGTGGAATAATCGGCTCTTTGTGCTATGTGATGGTATGGGAGGCCATGAAAAAGGAGAAGTTGCCAGCCAAACGGTTTGCCAGTCCATAGTTGATTGGTATAACTCCAGAGCCATTCATCCGTTAGGGAAACCTCAGATAGAAGACGCGCTTGCCTATGCTTATGCACGGTTAGATGAGAAAGATGATGGTGAATTCAAGAAAATGGGTACTACACTCACCTTATTATATATAGGTAGTGAAGGTGTCGTTGCAGCACATATTGGTGACAGTCGCATTTACCATATTCGCCCTGGAGTCGGTGTTCTCTATCAGTCTCGTGACCACTCCCTCGTCTTTGACCTCTTCCAAGCAGGTGAAATTTCTTATGAGGAGATGCAGAACTTTACTCAGAAGAATGTCATCACCCGTGCAATGACTCCAGGATTGGAGAATCGCCACAGGGCAGATATTATTCATATCACAGACATACAGTCAGGCGATTACTTCTACATGTGTTCTGATGGCATGTTAGAGCAGATGAGCAACGATGAACTGCTGACTCTGCTTTCTTCTGAAGAAACTGACGAAGAAAAGCAAAAACGACTGATTGAAGCCACTGTCAATAACCAAGACAACCACTCTGCATGGATTATCCAAGTCAAAGATGTGATAAAGGAAGAAGGAGATGAAGCCCTTGAAAACGAAGAACCTACTTCGCGCTGCAATGCCATCAATATCATTCCTGCTGACAACGGTGAAGCTGATGTTCAGATAATCAATGAAGACGACGACGTGGTAATGGTTTCAGAACCGCCAACGTCTAAGAAGAGACAGATACCATTCTTGAAATGGATTAAATGGATAATTGCTGCAATCCTGTGCCTTGTCGTCTTGGTTGCTGCATGTTTCGTGTTATTTGGCGATGATGAAAAGGAAGATGACAAAAAGGATAAGATTGAGCGGATGATGAGAAAACCTATCAAACATTCCCACGATAAATTGAATAGGACAGCTGTTACATTAAAAGATTCTAACAACGTTAATCGTAATGACACAGCAAGGAATAAATAACGCCTCGATGCTTAAAGTAGGAACCATCCTGCGAGGCACATACCGTATAGATAGTTATCTTTCGTCAGGAGGTTTTGGCAATACCTACATTGCTACGAACATCGAGTTTGATGAGCGTGTAGCCATCAAGGAGTTCTTTATGAAGGGTGTCACCCAGCGTGATGACAACCAAACTACAGTCAGCGTCAGCAACTCAGAGAATACCAATAGTTTCCAGGAACAGAAAGAGAAATTCAAGAAAGAGGCCCGTCGTTTACGCAAATTACAAAATGAACATATTGTGAAAGTCTACGATATGTTCGATGAAAATGGCACAGCATACTACGTGATGGACTATGTGGATGGCGAGAACCTTGCTGAACGTCTAAAGCGAACTGGCAGACCCATGACTGAATCAGAAGTGCGCTTAATTCTCCCTCAAATTCTTGATGCGCTGAAGGCTGTTCATAATGAGGGCTTTTGTCATCTGGACATTAAGCCATCTAATATCATGCTTGATAAGGGCGGAAAGGTGAAACTCATTGATTTTGGAGCTAGTAAGCAGTTAGGCGCAAATGGAACTCTTACCACAAATGCCCCAACAGCGTTTGCTCAGACTCCTGGTTATGCTCCACGTGAACAGATGGAGCAGAATCTCGATAAGATAGGTCCTTGGACTGACATTTATGCCCTTGGTGCTACGTTGTACAATCTGCTAACGAATAAGCGCCCACCTATGCCAACCGACATCGACGATGACATGAGTGAAGACAAACACCTCGCATTGCCATTCCCAGAAAGTGTTGGCGGTTTACGATACTTGGTATTGCAAATGATGAAAACAAATCGTTTGCAACGTCCCCAAAACATTGATGCAATTATTTGTGCAGAAAAGACAACAAATGAAGAGCTAAAGCAGACTCCAAAGTCTACAGAGATATCACAAACGTCATCAGCTCGTGATGATGAAGCAACAATAATCTCTGAATCAAGAACTATTAAGCAAAAAGAGTGTACACACCCTAATTATGATTATACTCCAAAGCATTGTGCAGAAAAGTCATCTGCAGCATCAAATGATGACAATCCCACATCAACGGAAAGGAATAACGATACAAAATCTGTAGGGAAGCAGATTATTGACTATGTTAAGCAACCATTTGGAAGAGTTTCGCTTACCTTTATGGCCCTTTCAATATCCTTGTGTGTTGCAATTATTCTTATACCTGCTTTGTTTTATATTTTTGGCGAATATTCCTATGTTCAAGACGAATTGGCACTAGGAGATTTCGTGTTATCAGATTTCTCTTCATGGATACAGATTGCTTATTATTCTTTTTTTGTCATTTCTATTGTTTATTTAATCCCCTTAATTATTGGTCTAGGTCATATAAGGCCACTTTTGGCAAATATGCTAGCTCTAACTTGTATTTTAAGTATTGGGAAATTTGTAGAAAACCTGCTAATAGAAGAAAACTCATTGCTTAATTGGGTTTTGTTTTATGGTGAACATTTATTATTTATTATTCTTGGTTTTATAATCATCAGCACATATAACGGAAGAATAAAAAAATTAGGTTTTGTGCTGATTGTATACAGTATAATTTGTTCTTTATTAAATCTTTTGTTTTATCAAATAGGAATACGATTTGAGTCGGAAATACAATATGGATGCTATGAATTATTGGTATGGGGTATAGATTTACTTCAAGTTTGGGGTATATGGTGGTTTCTCAGAGGAAAGGAGGTTATTGATGAATCCCATTGAAACTATTAACTTCTATAAAGGTCGAGATGTAAGTCCGTATTTGTTTCATTTTGTAAAAGGCGACAATCCTTTGCGGGTGCTTGAACAAATACTTAAAGACAATGCGCTAAAAAGTGATAAACATAATTTCATCAGTTATACAGAATCACCTCTAAGGGTTATGAATGACATCTTGGACTATTTTCAAGAGTTTAAAGACAAACCAGGTTGTAGGCCGATGTATGAAAAGTACGGAATAGGCATTAACAAGAAGTTCATGTATGAAAAATATGGGGCTCGACCTGTTATATATGGACCTATTGAAGACAAACAACTTATTGATGATACACTCCTGTGGCGGTTTGAACTATTGGACTTTGTGAAATGGGATTTCTCATGGCAAAGGGAGTGGAGGACAAAAGGCAACTACTTTGAATTACCTGAAGATGAAGAAGATGTTATCATAATATGCAGATATGAAAAGGAATCGGAACGCCTAAAAGAGCAATATGGTCATCCTTGCATTTCTTTCGAATATATAGAAGATAACCATGCATCTGATTATATTGCAGAGAGTTATGCAAGTATACAATTAATTAGTGATTTCGAAATGGAGTGTTTTCGACAAGAAGGTGAAGAATTAAGGAAAATGTATCAAGAATAGCATATATGGAAAATCAGGAGCAAAAACTTATAGATGAAATTCGTGCTCTGTTTAAAGAGCTGATAGAAGAAGAGGATGAACGCTATGATATTCCTACGAAGCGTACTATATACCCACGAAATTTGGTATTTGTGAGTAAGGCAAATGAACTTTTCGCTAAAGCTGTTGAATTAGAGAAAATCGATTCTAAGTACTCTACCCATGAACTTAAAACAGTATTCAACAAAGAATTATATTTTGTAGAACATCATGAGTACAAATATAAAAAGGATTCTTCAATCCCTACAAGTAAGAGTATAAGTGAATTGCAAAACGTCATGCATAATGCAACTTTCCATATTAAATTGTATTATTATAATGTTTTAGGCGATATAAAACTCAACTGAACATGCAACACCTACAACCTAACATCACCTTGCAAGGTGGAAAATACAGAATAGAGCGAGTGCTGGGGCAAGGAGGCTTCGGCATAACGTATCTGGCTACTCAGTTGTCATTACAACGACAAGTGGCAATTAAGGAGTTCTTTATGAAGGATTTCTGTAGTCGAGATGAATCAACCCGCACGATGTCTGCTCCTTCAACGGGTAGTAGTAAACTCATTGAGCAATACAGAAAGAAGTTCATTAAGGAAGCAAGGAACTTAGCCAGGCTCAGTCATCCTCATATCATCAGTGTGATAGATGTGTTTGAGGAAAATGGTACTGTGTATTATGTCATGCCTTATCTGATAGGTGGCTCTTTGCAGGATTATGTCAATACGCATGGCACTCTTTCAGAGCAAGAGGCGATGAAGTATGTAAAACAGATTGCTAGTGCTCTTAAGTATATGCACGAAGAACAGCATATCTGCCACTATGATGTGAAGCCAGCTAATATCCTATTGGATGACAAAGGGAATGCAGTCTTGATAGATTTTGGCATCTCCAAGAACTATGATGCTTCAGGACAAGAGACAACAACTACCCCAGTTGGCATGAGTGAAGGCTATGCGCCCATCGAGCAATATCAGCAAAACGTGGAAGAATTCTCGCCAGTGAGTGATGTATATGCTTTAGGATCTACTTTATATTTCCTTCTTCATGGTAAGCGACCTGTGTCAGCAGTGCATCGTGCAAGTGGTACTGCTCTTTTGATGAGTAAACAACTCTCGCAAGGTGTTAAAGACATCATTAATGCGTCAATGAAGATTTCAAAGCGTGAGAGGGCAAAGAGTGTGGATGTGTTCTTGAAAGAAGGTTGCTTCTCGATACACGGTCAAGACCCTGTTCCTATTTCTACGGCAGATGACGAGGGAACTATCGTAGAGCAACCATTATGTGAAGAATTTAATAGATTGTCATTTTGGAAGTATGCTATAGGGATATTACTGATTATTATAGTATTGATTATAGGTTATATCTATTATACTAAAGGTGGTTCGCAGCCAGATAAGCCACAAGTGGAAAAGGCTAGTTACCAAGATTATTTTGAAAAGTAGTAAAAACAAATAAAAGATAGAATTATGAAAGGAATGATTAAATCACTGATGCTGGTTATTATGGCATCTGTTTTGTTTGCTTCCTGCGATGAACAAAAGAAAGAACTGAAGAGCCTGGTCGAAAAAATGAACAGCGAATGTCCATTGCCGTTAGGCGATATCGGATCAGTTAATAGTATTATGTTTGATGGTGAAGTTGTAGAAATGAAATTTACTAGCAATGAGTCATTTGCTCCAGTATCATCTTTGTCGAATCACCAGCAAGAATTAAAAGAGATACTTGGTATGAGCTTTTCTAAAGGATCAAATGATAAACTGGTAGAAAAGATAATCGCTGCAGGAGTGAATTTTCGATCAGTTTTTGTTGGAATGCAAAGCGGAGAAAAGATTGTACTTGAAGTTACACCTGATGATTTGAAATCTTATGCAGAAAAATTCTCAAATATGACTGACCAACAGAAATTGATAGTCACTATGTATATTGGTACCAAAGTTAAACTACCTGTGGCGATAGACAATATGACGAAGTTGGTAGGCTTGTCTTTGACTTCTGATGCCCTAAAATACAAATTCGAAGTGAATGATGCAGAAACGGGACAAAATATGGACTCTTCTATAAGTTTTATGAAATACATTACTTTGTCCCAAATGGCAAATAGCCTAAAAGGCGGGATGATGGGTGAGAGAAATAGACAGTTCTATCAAGCTTTAATAGATTGTAATCAAGGAGCAGAGTATGAGTATCATGAATTGCAGACTGGCAAAAGAATGTCATTTAGAATCTCAACAGATGAAATACGGGAAGTGCTTAATGGCAAATGGGATAATCAGTCATCTGCAAAAGAATGGGAGAATCTTGGTAATGCACTGGAAGAATTGGCGAATGCCTATGATGACGATTCAACATATGTAGAAGAAGATGTTGTGGATTCTGTGGTCGTTGATGGTTATTACTATTGAAATAATGCAACTCCTGCAACTAAGCGAAACAAATCATTTTAAATATGATGACAAACGAGATTATAAAGTACGAGAAACAGTTTGAGGAGATACGAAGCCTCATTACCATGCATCGCGAAAGAGCACTGCGTGAAGTGAATGAGGAGTCTCTTCAGATGAGTTGGACAGTGGGCAAAATAGTAAGTGATAAACTGAAAAGCAATGAATGGGGAAGCAAGGTAGTTACTCAACTATCTGAATATCTGCGAACGAAAGATCCAACGCTGAAAGGCTATAGCCGTCGCAATATTTACAATATGGTGATGTTCTATGATGAGTACTCGTCAAAAACATTTATTGAGCGACTCCAGGGTTTGTCATTACCAGACTTTGTGCAGACGCAAACTGCACAAATGAATAAAAATACAATTGTGCAGACGGCATCTGCACAATTACCTCAGATACTCTGCCTTACAACTTTTTCTAATCATCTGGAGATTCTGAATCGTTGCAATACAGTAGAGCAGCGTATATTCTACATTTTATATGCATATAGAGAGCGATTAAAGAATAAGGAACTGCAGCGTTGCATCGTGAATGACACTTTTGGCTCGTTGATGGGAAACAAAAAGAACTTTTCTGCAGGACTGAAGCAGATGTATCCTCAATCTCCGTCATTGATAAAGGATAGGGCTTTCGTGGATTTTCTGAGCCTACCAGAAAAACATAACGAGAGGCAATTACATAAAGGGCTATTGGATCACATGAAGCAATTTGTGTTGGAATTGGGCAAGGATTTCCTATATGTTGACAGCGAATACCCATTGCAAGTAGGTGGTTCAACGTTTAAGGTGGATTTGTTGTTCTATCATCGCGGTCTGCAATGCCTGGTAGCCATAGAGCTAAAGGCGAAGAAGTTTAAGCCGGAATATATGGGGCAGCTTGAATTCTATTTGGAGGCTCTTGACAGAGATGTAAAGCGGAGTAACGAGAACCCAAGTATCGGAATTCTGCTTTGTCAATCTGCTGATCAGAGTGTCGTAGAGTATGCCATGAGCAGGAGCCTTAGTCCGACGATGGTTGCAGAGTATCATCGCCAACTGATACCCAAAGAGGTCGTTCAGAAATCTTTGGAAGAGTTCTGTTCCTTTCTAAAAGAGTTTAAAGAAAAATAGCTATGCAACACTTACAACCTAACACCACCTTGCAAGGTGGAAAATATAGAATAGAGCGAGTGCTGGGGCAAGGAGGCTTCGGCAATACGTATGTTGGCTATAATACAGAGTTTGAAGAAACCGTAGCCATCAAGGAGTTCTTCATGAAAGGCGTGACGGAGCGTGACGAAACAACCTGTGTCGTCAGTGTGAGTAATGCTGATAATGTGCAGCAGTTCGAGGAACAACGAGAGAAGTTCAAGAAAGAGGCCCGCAGGTTGCGTAAACTGAAGAATGAGCACATCGTGAAAGTTCATGACCTGTTTGAGGAGAATGGTACAGCCTATTATGTGATGGACTATATCGATGGAGAGTCATTGGCAGAGAAGATGAAAAAGACAGGCCAGCCATTTACTGAGGCAGAAGTCAGGGGCATTCTTTCGCAGATACTCGATGCATTGAAAGAAGTGCATCAGAACGAAATATGGCACCTTGACTTGAAACCAGGAAATATTATGGTGGATAAGCAAGGAAATGCTTATCTGATAGACTTTGGTGCCAGTAAGCAGATTCGTGCCAATGGCAGCATGACAACATCTACTGCACTCTGTTACACTCCTGGCTATGCTCCCAATGAACAGATAGGCCAGATGTATGATCGCTTTGGGCCATGGACAGATATTTATGCCCTTGGTGCAACAATTTACAATCTTCTGACAAACAAAAAGCCCCCTATGGCTATTGACATTGAGGAGGATGGTGAAAATGCCTTTGAATTCCCCAATACTGTATCTGATGGTATGCGCAAGCTGGTTGTTTGGATGATGCAGCCAAAAAGAAAGGCAAGACCGCAGAGTGTGGATGAAATTCTTTCAAAGTTATCTTCAACCGAAGAAAACCCGGAGAAACCCAATACTGTACGAAATACAGAAGAAACAATTGTTGCAAGTCCCATTCCTGTTGATGATGAAGAAACAATTTTAGCAGGTAGAGAGGTTAGGCGATTTGGAAAATTCAATGCTGTTGATTTAGGCCTGAGCGTGTTATGGGCAGATTGTAATGTGGGAGGTGATTCGGAATCGCCTATTGGTGGTCTTTATGGATGGGCAGACCCTACAGGAGAAAAAACTTCTCAGAATGTAAAAGATTATTTAGATGTTGCTGGTGGGCTATATGTCAAGACTCCTCAAAACATCACGGGAACCCAATATGATATTGCTACCGCTAAATGGGGACAAGGCTGGAGAATCCCAAGTAAAGAAGATTGGAAAGAATTGATTGAGAAATGCAAATGGACAAAAGAGAATGCTTTTCATGTTTATGGCTATAGAGTAGAAGGGCCTAACGGGAATAGCATTTTCCTACCTAATACTGGTTTAAGATATGGAGAGGCAATCTCTAATACTGATGCAGGATATTACTGGACAAGTGAAATGGCTCAGAATAACAGAGAGTGTGCTTGTTATTACTACTTTGATAGAGAGATGCATAATGAATCTGTAGATACTAGAACATTTGTGTATAGTGGTAGAGCTGTAAGACCTATCCGTAATAAATAGTTGCTCAAATATATTTCGTACAACAACCCCGCCATTTCATACAAGATGGCGGGGTTGTTGTTTGTGGCGCTAAAATATTTTGTAACTTTGCACAGTACAAACTGATGAACAAATATGGAAGAAGCAAAAGGTGCAAGGGATTTATTGAACTGAAAAAAAGGAAGAAGAAAGGATTCGCTAATGAGTAACAAAGTCCTAATCATATCAAACGCTAACGAACTCGTCAGGCTGCAGCCAGAACGGGTGGTTTACGTGAAGTCAGACGGCAACTACTCCACGATGGTGTTGCATGACAAGACGGAACAGGTGTTTACCATGAATCTTGCTCAGTGTCAGCAGATGATGGAGGAGCAGCTTGGAAAGGAAGCTATGACCTTCATTCGTCTGGGGAAGCAGTTGATAGTAAACAGGGCATACATCTTTAAGATTAATCCAAATAAACAACAGTTATACATGTCTAATTCGGAAGTGAATATTGCTTTAGAACTACAGGCTTCGAAGGAGGCACTGAAACAGTTGAAAGCTCTCATTGAATCAGAGACAGGAAAGGAGGGTAAGCTATGAATAACGATGAACTACAGGTACTGGGTGCTGAAAAGAAGCAGCGGAAAAATAATAAGGTAAAGATTGCCATTATAGCATTAATTGCCCTGCTGGCTATTGGTGGTGGAATATGCTATTACGCTACATCACCTAAACAGCCTGAAAAAATAAAGACGGGCAAGAAGATGGGAGAACCTACTATCGTACCCGAACTGCAAGCAGCTGTGGACTCAATGCTAAGGGATGAGTTGGAAATGATTGATGGTTTGCAAGGTCAAGTAATAGTAATGGAGGTGCAATCAGGTGAGATATTGGCATTATCTGGACTGGAGCGCAACTTTGAAGGGAAGTTCCAACCCTGCAAGAACTTTGCCTACCAACAGGAACTAGGAGCACTGATGCATACCGTTTCTCTTTTAACCGTACTAGAGACAAACAAAGCAAAGTTGAGCGATGTTGTTCATACAGGTAGTGGTGTTTGGCCTGTAGAAGATGGCTACGAAATGAAGGATCACAACTGGCATCGTGGGGGATATGGTAGCATTACGTTAGATAGAGCTTTGGCAGTTAGTTCAAATGTTGGAATAAGCTTAGCTGTCAACAAAGCATTTGGCAACAATAATCAGGCTTTCTTTGACCTCTTGGATAAAATGAGTTTTGGTCAGCCTGACAATATAGAAGGAATAGATGGCTTGAATCATACAAGCTATAGCTCTCCAAAAGATGAAGATTGGGCTAATTGGAAACTCTGGTGGAGTGCAATAGGCTATGAACGTAAGATAGCTCCAATTCAGATGTTGACTTTCTATAATGCTATTGCTAATAATGGCAAAATGGTTAAACCTACGCTGAAAACAGGTGAGATAGAAATCATTAATCCTCAGATAGCTGGCAAAGCAAACATAGATAGCATGCAAATGGTATTAGAACATGTGGTGAGCCAAGGATTAGGAAAAAAAGCAGGGACTCCCATACTAAGAGTTGCAGGAAAGACTAGTACATCACAAGTAGGTGAATATGATTATTACAATGAAGTTGGCACACCCTTAGCAAATTATCAGCTTGCTTTCTGTGGCTACTTCCCTGCTGATGAGCCCAAATACAGCATTATTGTTAGCATGAACAAATTGGGACTTCCAGCAAGTGGCGGTGGAATGGCAGGTGTTGTGTTCCATAATATCGTTGAATGGATGATTGCTCACGGTATGTGCAAATAGTAATGATGGCGGATGAGGAAACTTAAGATAGCTCTCTGTAGCATTGTAGCACTATTGGTAATCATTATGCTGCTACCTTTTCAGAACGTCTAGGATATTGGAACTGGAGATAGAAAAATGCAGAATGCAGGAATGTGAGCAGCGAGTTTGAAACAAACATCTGCAAGATGAAAAAGAAAATATACATCATTGTGATGATATTGATGATAGCGTTGGTATCGGTGTTGGTAATAATCATTATCACTGAGGGTGTCGTGATTTACAAGCAATCCATTCTTATAAAAAGAAAAGAAATAGTGTATGCCCATAGGGATCATGAAAACATAGAACTGCTAAGAAAAGAGTTAATGCTTGAGCGCAAGGGGCTAAGACATGATACGAGAGGTGGAGATTTCTGTCCTGCATGTGAAGGTAAGAGTATTGCAATTATCATGTATGGTTATTGGACTTCTGGAATGTGGGAAGAAGAAATATATAACAAGGAAGTCAAAATCGGTGGCTGTGTTGTGTCAGAGAACTCAAAGCGCTTTTGTTGCAATGATTGTGGATACAAATGGGGCTCCATTGATAGTAAGAATATTGACGAACACAATGGGAGCGTTTTGTACAATGCTACAAGAAATGAGATTAGGATTAAGAAGGTTGAAAAAATGGATGTTGCAAGCCTTGCAATAATTTGCAAATGATATAATAATTGCTTATCTTTGCAGGAAAAATATAGAAACAAAAATATGGGTGAAGACACATTATTAGATTTTGGTCCTGTAGAGGATAAGATGCAGGGCATCATCAAGGTGATTGGTGTTGGCGGAGGCGGTTGTAACGCAGTCCGCAACATGAACGACGAACATATTCCAGGAGTGACGTTTGCCGTGTGTAATACGGATAGTAAATCGCTGGCTCCATCGCCAGTTCCTGTTAAGATACTGTTGGGTGAAGGACTTGGAGCTGGTGGTAAACCTGAAGTAGGACGTTCGGAGGCAGAGAAAAACATAGCTGATATAGAGAAGCTGCTGAGCGATGGCACTAAGATGGTCTTCATCACGGCAAGTATGGGCGGTGGTACTGGTACGGGATCGGCTCCTGTTGTAGCCAGTGTGGCGAAAAGAATGGGTATGCTGACCATTGGCATCGTTACCATTCCTTTCTTCTTTGAGAAACCCCAGAAGATTATCCGTGCACTGAAGGGGGTTGACGAGATGCGAAAGAACGTGGACGCGCTCCTGATTATTAACAACGAACGACTATGTGACGTATATGCAGACACGCCAATCTCTGTCAAGGAGTCGTTTGCCAGGGCTGACAACATTCTGAAGGAAGCGGTAATAGGTATTTCGGAACTGATAACGGTGAACAGCAATGGCGGTATCGACCTGGACTTCCGCGATGTGGAAACGACCATGCGTGATGGAGGTGGAGCCATCATGGCTATGGGTAGGGCAAACGGAGAAGGGCGTGTAGAGAGAGCAATCCAAAACGCCCTGAATTCTCCGCTGTTGTATGGCAGCGACATTACAAAAGCCAAGCGTATACTTTTCAATATCTATTCCAGTGAAGAAGCGCCTATCATGGTGCCTGAGATGCAGGAGATAGACGAATTCTTCGATAAGCTGGATCCGAAGATTGAAGTGATTTGGGGTATCTCAACGGATAATTCCATAGGCGAGGATGCGAAGGTTACCATTCTAGCAACTGGTATGGAAGAAGTGGGCAGCAATGAGGATGAAGTAAAGGATGATGCTTATTATGAGAGTCTAATTCCGCTACTTTATAGGCCAATAACAAAGCCTGTCCCTGAGCCTGCTCCAGAGCCGGAGTTTGTAGTTGAACCAGCTAATGACCCAGAACCGTCTGTTATCGTAGAAGAGCCCAAGCGTAGACCAACCACATTTGAGAGGTTTACTCAATGGATGAAGAGTATCGTTCAAGAAGCTGATGAATAATGATGTTGACGGATAGGACACCGGAAGAAATAGCTGCAGAACTTTCCCAATTGGTTAGGGAACTAGTAGCTGCAGGACGCAACGATTTGTTGTTGCGCTCTATTGGCGTGTCTGTCTTGGAGGAACTGCGCATAGAAGCGGCAAAGAGCCGATTGAGTCGATTGCTTATCACAAAAGACTACAGGATTATCCTTGTTGACTACGACAATAAGGAGGTGGAGATGACGCCTGTCCACAAGGCTGTCTATTTACTGTTCTTGAATCATCCTGAGGGCATTGAGTTCAAGAAACTCAGCGAATATCGAGACGAGCTTCTCCTGTATTATATGGCTACTGCAAGGCTAATGGATAAGCAGACCATTATAGAAAGTGTGGATATGCTAGTGAATCCATTGAACAATTCCATCAACGAGAAGTGCTCGCGTATCAAGAGCATTTTCCTCAATATGATGGACCAGTACACCGCCAATTATTACATTATCAGCGGACATACTCAGAAGCACATCGCAGGTTCTTCGAAAATATGGTTTGAGAGACTGAAGAATATCAAAATACCAAGGGAACTTGTTGTAAGAGAAGACAAACAAATATAGGATATGGAAAAAGTAAAGATGTTAGGAGCGTTGGCAGGCGATATCATCGGCTCCGTATATGAGTTTTTAAACACAAAGAGAACGGATTTTGAACTGTTCTGTGGAGCGAGCACCTATACAGATGATTCGGTAATGACATTGGCTGTGGCAAAATGGCTTTTGGAAGACGAAGCGCACACCATACATTACTTAATATATTGCATGCAGGAGCTAGGCGATCATCACCCACATGCTGGTTATGGTGGCAGATTCATGGAATGGCTCTTTGAAGAAAATCCTCAACCTTATAACAGTTGGGGAAACGGAGCTGGCATGAGAGTGAGTCCTGTAGGGTTATATGCGAAAACGCTAGATGAAGCATTGGCACTAGCGGCTATGACGGCGTCTGTAAGTCACAACCATCCTGAAGGAGTAAAGGGTGCACAGGCGATAGCTACGAGCGTTTTCCTTTGCAAACAAGGGAAATCGAAGCAGGAAATCAAAGAGTATGTGGAGCAGACGTTTGGCTATAACCTGCATCGTACCATCACAGAAATCCGTCCCAATTACTATTTTGACGTTTCTTGTCAAGGGAGTGTGCCAGAAGCTATCATTGCTTTCCTTGAGGGCAATTCTTTTGAAGAGGTCATTCGCTTGGCAATATCTATTGGTGGCGACTCCGACACCATTGGTGCTATGGCTGGCGCAATTGCAGCTTGTAGATATCCTATTCCTGAAGAGATTACAGAACGATGTAACAATTTACTAACTGATGATTTAAGAGAGATTAAAGACAGGTTTTGTGATTTGATAACAGATAGAGTCTGAATTAGGTATTATGTTTTGAGAATTTATCAGTAATCATACAAATATTACTCAGTTCTATGTCATCATTTAGAAATATAAAGATAACATGCCCTGCCTGTAATACAGAAGGGTCATATACTGTATGGGATTCTGTCAATGTTGATCTGGATCCTGAATTGAAATCTAAAGTTATGGACGGTTCTCTCTTTACATGGGTATGTCCCAATTGCAAGAAGAGTTTTAACGCGCCATATTCCTTTTTATACCATGATATGACCCATAACTTCATGGTGTATTTTGAATCGGAGAAAAGTCATATTATACCATTTGCAGAATATCTCAGAGTTATGGAAAATGGGCTTGACATGGGAGCAATTGCAGCTATAGCAGCGAAGTTCCGTGACGAAAATCCCCAAATGAATATTCTTTTTGATAGTACGACGGTTGACAAGGAACTTCTTTTTTCTGTATTAGAGATGCCTAACGGTATTTGGGAGTTTACAGAGCGGAGGCATTCTATATCTTATGATGAATACTTACGTGTTTGTGAGGAAATAAAACAAACAGGCGTAGAATGAAGATTATCTTTCTCGACTTTGATGGTGTAATGGACACTGCATATTACGACCACATTCTTGCTAAGGAAGGTAAACCTGGCAATGACGAGTTCGGAACAATTTTTGACCCCAATAGTGTCAGGAATCTAAAGCATATCATTGACAAAACAGGTGCAGATATTGTTGTGACTTCCTCTTGGAAATACATGATGAGCTATCAGGATTTCTTGGAAATGTGGAAAGCAAGAGAGTTACCCGGCTTTATTACAGACGTAACTCCAAATATTCATGGATGTCGTTGCCGAGGGGATGAGATTGACGCTTGGCTGGAGGAATGCAAGTCGGATTGCCAATACGTGATATTAGATGATTTGACAGCCAACAATTTCAATAGTCATCAAATACCAAGACTATTGATAGTGAATCCATTTTATGGAATAGATGAGGAAATCGCAGAAAGGGCAATATACCTGCTTAATCAGGGCAACAAGCCATTTGATTATTCTGATTTACGGAGTTTTAGCATAGACCGTTGGCCAGAAGAGATGGGAACGACTCATGGCGTGGAGCATTGGGATAGAGTCGCCAAGTTTGGACAGATGCTATATCAAGAAGGTGCTGACATGGATGTTATATTAGCTTTTGCATACCTTCATGACTCAGAAAGACAGAATAATGCTGTAGATGATGAACATGGCAAAAGGGCTTCAGCGTTTATTGACACTATCCGAGATACGAAGCTTAGGGATCTGAGTGACGAGCAGATTGCCAAATTGAAACGAGCCTGCGAGTTGCATACTATTGAACATAGGACAGGGGATATAACGATAGACACTTGCTTTGATGCAGACAGGATGGACTTATTGAAAGTTGGTATCATGCCAGATCCTAAGCGTATGGCGACTAAACGAGGAGCAGAATTGGTGGCAGATTCATATTACGAAAAGTATTATCATGAGATCTGTAATGAATAGGAGCTTGAAGAATAATATGCTGATATTACTATTTATCATTGCAGTATTGATAGTGGCAAAAATTACTTGGGTGTCATGTGCAACAAGTAATCATGGCTCTTTTGATGGAGAAAAGAAAGAAATAATCCATCGGGCAAACTATCTCACCTCAATGGTCTGCACTACTCCACAGGACTTACTCAACGAGATGCCAAGTAGTATTGGTGAGCAATTCCAGGGTGAGTGGGCTTTATACACATGTTCCATGACATCGGCAGCATTGGCAAATATTGCCATCCTATATCCGCAGAACAAAGAGACGGTCATCAAGTTCATCGGACAGATTATTGATATTGCTATGTCTGAGGAGATACGGGAATACGACAAGTTGCGCTGGGGACAAGACCCACTTGTCGGGTTAAATGGTAACCAAAGTCATATCTCGTATTATAGTCATTTAGCATGGATGATTAGCAGGTACAAGCAGATTGGTGGTGATGGTAAATACGATGACCTATATCATTCACTTTGCAAGGCTATGAACCGCAGGATTCGGCAGAGTAAGTCATTGAACTTACCAACTTACCCAGGTGAATACATATGATATGCTGGTTGCAATAGTCGCATTGGCCAATTACTCCAATCAGTATGATGGAAAATACTCTACTACTGTGAATATGTGGGTGGAAAGAGCCAAGAAGGAGTGGATAGACAAAGAAACAGGGTTGGTTGCGTCATTTCTGGAAGTTTATAATGACAGCATACGGATAGTGTTACCGGTGAAAGGGTCGTATTCTGCCCTTAATTGTTACTATCTGTCATTGGTGGATCCAGAGTTCGCAAAGGAGCAATATGATTGTCTGATGAAGAACTATAAGCAGGGATTCCTATTTGCCGGTATAAAGGAGTACCATGATAGAACTTGTCTGTTTGGCATGGATATTGATGCAGGCCCGATTATCTTCAATCTCAGTCCGTCTGGAACAGCCTTTGCCATTGGCTGTGCCACAAGTCTGGATGATATGGAATTCAGGAACAAACTCCTGAAAACAGCAGAATTAGGAGGGAGTACAGTAACGTGGTTTGGTAAGAGCCATTATCTGTTAGCTAACCTTGCACTTGTCGGGGAAGCCATTGTCCTTGCTATGCGGACTTCTGCACCACAAACTCGAATGTAAAACAAAAATTAAAAGCATAAAGAACGGGATCGGAGCCTTATCCTATAAAGCCCCAGCGCGTCATCACGACGAACTGGGGCAAACGATATATGGTCAAAGCAAATACTTTTCTATCTTGCGATGAACCAAGCCAACATGAATACCGTAAAAGCGAAGC
>CACYXI010000064.1 GCA_902778265.1 uncultured Bacteroidales bacterium
GTCTTGGGTAAAGAAACTGCCGAGCTGTCTGCCGTATGCGTTTCTCTTTACCTCAATATCCATAGTACCGAGGTGTTCAGAGTCGAGCATGATGAGACCTGCACAAGTTCCGAATACTGGCATTCCGTCAAGAATAGCCTTCCTGATAGGTTCAAGAAGATTCTCATCACGTATTATCCTCATCATAGCCGTACTTTCGCCTCCAGGGATGATAAGTCCGCGCTTATCCGTTTTTTCTATAAAGTAGTTCCAATCGTCAAGATTACGAATCAGAACACTTTCTTCTCCTAATTTTTGAAGCATCTGCTGATGTTCAGCAAATGCTCCCTGTAATGCTAATATTGCGATCATTGAAGATATTTACTATTTTACAATGTACTATTTACTATTTATTTACTATTTAACAAATTTACTATTTACAATTTGCCTATGACTTAACGAAAAATAGTACATCAACCAAATAGTACATAAATAGTAATTAGTAAATAGTTATATAGTAAATCAACATCACTTTCCTCTCTCCGCCATCAACAGTTCTATCTCGCTTTCGTTGATACCAACCATAGCCTCGCCAAGATCCTCGCTAAGCTCTGCGATAATCTTTGGGTTGTTGTAGTTGGTAACAGCCTTTACGATAGCCTGAGCTCGCTTAACAGGATCACCACTCTTGAAGATACCACTACCTACGAACACACCCTCAGCACCCAACTGCATCATAAGGGCTGCATCGGCAGGAGTTGCAACACCACCAGCTGCAAAGTTTACAACTGGGAGCTTGCCGTTCTCATGAACATACTGCACAAGGTCGAAAGGTACACGCAACTGCTTTGCAGCCTCGTAAAGCTCATCCTCACTCATAGATACAAGACGGCGGATCTCGCTCTGCATCATTCTCATGTGACGAACAGCCTGAATAACATCACCTGTGCCTGGCTCACCCTTTGTGCGAATCATAGTTGCACCCTCGTTGATACGACGGAGAGCCTCACCAAGATCCTTTGCACCACAAACGAAAGGCACGTTGAATTTACGCTTGTCAATGTGATAGACATCATCGGCAGGACTAAGTACCTCACTCTCGTCAATATAGTCAATCTCGATAGCCTCAAGAATCTGTGCCTCTACGAAATGTCCGATACGTACCTTTGCCATTACTGGAATTGATACTGCCTCCTGAATACCTTTGATCATCTTAGGGTCGCTCATACGTGATACTCCACCAGCAGCACGAATATCAGCTGGGATTCTCTCTAATGCCATTACTGCACATGCACCTGCAGCCTCTGCTATCTTTGCCTGTTCAGGAGTTGTAACGTCCATAATAACACCGCCCTTAAGCATCTGTGCAAGGTTGCGGTTAAGAATAGTTCTATTTTCCATACTTTTTAATGTGGCCTCTCCCCCCGCCCTCTCCCGTAGAGAGGGAGCCGGAAGTCGGCATATTAATATTGTTTTTTATTTGTTGATTTTTTCTGCTGCAAAATTAGGAACAAAAAAAAGAACAGACAAAAGCCTGTTCCTAAAATATGGAATTATGTTCCGAAATTCACAAACCACCTAACACCCATCACCCAACACCTATCACCTCCTATATTCCGTTGGAGTTAGTTTCTCTTGCTCTTTGAAGAACTTGCTAAAGATTGTCTGGGAAGAGAAGCCGAGCTTGTCGGAAATCTCCTGAATGGTAAGGCGGGAATTGTCGAGAAGCATCTTTGCCTCGTTAATTATATAATCGGAGATAACCTGCTTTGGCGATTTCCCAACGGTATTGTCAGTAACCTTAGACAGATACCTTGTCGTGATGTTCAGTTTATCGGCATAGAAAGCAACGCTATGCTCTTTTTGATAGTGTGCAGCCACCAAACTCATCATCTCATTATAGATATCGGTGGCACGAAGGCTTTGCTTTGCATCGCTAACGGCATAAACCACCCGACTATGAACATACTTATGTGCGTTGTTAATGGCCGTTGGAACATCATCGCCCATGCCAAGTCGTGTGGTTATTGCAGCAGCCAAAGCACTACCCACACCATGCCTTTTCCATCCCTCTATGTTATAAGAGGTAAAGAAATGAGCCTTGCCCTCGCCATAGAGTAGGGCGGTGAGGCGACTTTCAACCAAATGTCCTCCGCGAAGCATAACCCATTCTGCCCCAAGACTATGTAGTTCCCTTGCCGCCTTCTCCATTTCATCGTCGGAAGAGATCTTCTTGCCAAGCATCTTCTCTGCCTCGTTGCATCTTAGCATCAGCAGAGTAGATTCTGGTATGAGATGAGTGATTATAGCGTGAATTGATTCATTGTCAATAAGTTGCGAACCGTCAGACGAGAATATACCTGGGGCACAGACAATTCTCTTGCAACCGATTACCTCATCCCTTATTGCCTTTATCGTCTCTGGATTCTGTATGAGTCCAATTTTAGCCGCCTTTGGGTGCATAGTATCCATTATAGTCCTTGCCTGATCCACTATGACATCCTTGTGAAGCCTATGCCATTTCATACCCTTGCCGTCGTTAAGAGCCATACAGGTAATTACGGTCATAGCATCCCCACCAAGACTTGTGATAGTCTTGATGTCAGCCTGAATGCCTGATGAGCCAATGCCGTCAGAGCCAGAAATCGTCAATATCGGGGTTATTATATTCACGTTGGGCAAAGTTACGCAAAAAATATGACAACTCCAAATGTCCCACGATTTTTTACGTTTTTCCTTTGTCATGTTAGGTTTTTTATTTAATTTTGTCCTTGGAATATGCATATAGAATGCTGTTCCGATTTAATTGTAATAAAAATGTAGTTATGGAAAATATAGATAAATATTTGTATTACAGAGATTTTCTCATTAAACTAAGTGAATATATAATCAAAATTGCGCATGAAAGAGATGGCAAAGATATGGATGATGATCTTATTGTTTGGTATAAGAACGCAATTAAAAGAACCTATGAATGGTACGATAAGGGAAAGAAAGGTATGCTTAGTCAATGTTATCGTGCATCCTTGCCAGATACCAGTAGATGGCGTGATTTCCTAATTGCGAATCGCCAGTATTTCTTGGATACGTATGGTATTGATCTTATGGAACTTGACAAGAAAAGACTGGAGAAAATTGCCAAGATATCGGAAAGAGGTAAGATTAAGACCGATAACGAGTTTCGTATGATTGAAGAGCATGTAAGTGAACTCTGTGAGATGGATGGAAATCAGGAGATGATTGATAAACTCAACGTGCTATTGCTTGATTATGAAAAACTTGCAGAAGAAAAACTGCAAAAACGTAGAAAGAGAAGCGGCAATAAATAACTTGTCTTTCCGAAGAAGGTAAGCTCATCCTCCTAACCAAACTCGATGAACCTCCGCTTTTTGTTCGCTCTAGGAACGGACCTTCATCGAGTTTGGTTAGGAGAAACATGGGAAGAACAACAGAAGAATAACAGATAAGAAGAATATGAAGATTTTAGATTATATCTATTATAGACTCTTTATGGCAAACTATAGGAGGTATTTGAGTTCTGAAACAGGTCTTAGTATCACAGTCTTGGCATTTTGGCTTTGGTATTTACAATTACCACTTCTTGTTTGGAGTCAGGTAATGTGTAAGGATAATAATAGAGTGCCAGTTATTTTGTATCTATTGTCTGGCATATTTATTTTCGCATTCATAACTGCCAGATATCTTAATAAAGGATGGTATTTGAAAGATACTTTCTCTAATTGTAGAGCGGATAAATTAATATCTGACGGGCTTTTTTCGTTGATACTAATAATAAGTTTGCTTTCGGTATTACCTGCAACTCTCTTTTCGAAATATATAATTGATCGTTACAATCTTTCTGGGGTAGGGTATGATTACCTTGTTGATCTTTTCGGGTATTAGTTCAAGTCTTGTAAGTTCGGAATTGCCTGGAAGGCAATACTATGAGTACCCCCGTACATACGAGTGAAACGAGGATGTGCGGGGATTTGTGCACTCGTGTCCTTATGCTGCCTGAAAGGCAGTACATCGAGAAAGGTCATGTGTGAAAGCATATTATGTACAGCCTTCCAGACTAAAAATAGCGGTGGTTTTCAGTCCGAGGGCATCCTATCCTTCGTCGAGTATGCGCCTCGGTTACTAATAGTATTGCCTTCCAGGCAATTCTTGACTTGCGAAACTTGAGTAACCAACCTGCCTTTCCAAAGGAAGTAAGCTCATTCTCAGTACCAAGTTCGATGTGCCTCCGCTTTTTGTTCGCTATAAAAACGCTTCTTCACCGACTTTCCACCGACTTTGCACCGACTTTGGTACGGAGGATCAACGGAGGATGAGCGAAGGAAGAACGGAAGAAAAGCGAAGGTATAGCGAGCCTGCTTTTGACCTTAAACGGAAAAAGTGGCTTTTTTTCTTGGGATATTCAAAATATTTAATTACTTTTGCATAAAAAACAAATATAATGACAAAGATAAAGATAAATACAACAGAGGGCGAGATTGTTGTTCGCCTCTACGACGAGACTCCAAAGCATCGTGATAATTTCATCAAACTGGCTAAGGAGGGATATTATGATGGTACTCTCTTCCATCGCGTAATCAAGGACTTCATGATTCAGGGTGGTGATCCAAACAGTAAGGATGCACCTGCCGGAAAGATGCTCGGAACAGGTGGCCCTGGCTATACTGTTCCTGCTGAATTCGTCTATCCACAGCTCTTCCACAAGCGTGGTGCTCTCTCGGCTGCCCGTCAGGGTGACGAAGTGAATCCAAATCGTGAGAGCAGCGGTTCGCAGTTCTATATCGTTTGGGGTAAGGTGTATAAGCCACAGGAACTCAAGCAGATGGAGCGTCAGTTGGCTATGCAGCAAGAGCAGATGGTTTTCAATAAGCTTGTTGCTGAAAATCGTGCGAAGATCATGGACCTCCGTCGCAATCGTAATCAGGCTGGTTTGCAGGAGTTGCAGGATGATCTCATTGCCCAGACAAAGGCTACTTGTGCAGAGATGCCAAAGCCAGAGTTTACTCCTGAGCAGGTAGAGGCTTACACAACCGTTGGCGGGACTCCGTTCCTCGACAATCAGTACACCGTCTTTGGTGAAGTGGAGAGCGGTCTTGAGGTCGTGGAGAAGATACAGAATACCGCAACAGCCCCAGGTGACAGGCCAAAGGTCGATATTTCCATGACAATGGAAGTCGTACAATGTTAAATAATGCTTAAACATACTTTCGTTCTGTTTTTTTTATTATCTTTGCACTCAAAAGGTCTAAGGACAAAGGACTAAAGACAAAGGTCTAAGGGCTGAGAGCCTTTGACCTCAAATCAAAAAAAAGAAATGAAAAAGTTTACAGCATTCATATTCCTCCTTGCACTGACTCTCTCCGTTAATGCCCAGACAACTGGAGAAGAGCAGACTCAGCGCCGTGCACTCTTCGAGCGTAAGAATAAGGACATTCCTGCAAAGTATATGCAGGGTGGGGTGCCAGAGGTTAATGGCAAGGTGACATGGGCAAAGACCTATAACCTTGAAGGTCAGACCGCAGAGCAGATCTACGACAAGGCACTCGCATACTTCAGCAATCTCGTGAAGAGCGATAACCAGACTGATAAGTCGGCTCTTGCAGGTGTTGATCGCGTGGGACATAAGATTCTCGTCCGTTCACAGGAATGGGTTGTCTTCACCAGTAAGGCACTTTCCCTCGACCGCACAAAGATGAACTATGGCGCGTCTATCGAGTGCTCTGACGGCGTTTGCAAGCTGATGATTACAAACATCACCTACAACTACGAGGAGGATCGCCCAACGGCTGCCCACTTTACTGCCGAGGAAATGATAGCCGATAAGGTCGCTTTCAACAAAAAGGGAACAGGCTTCGTAAAGGGTGGTACAAAGAAATTCCGTATTGCGACTATTGATCGTATGGATCAGATAGTCAATACATTCGGTTATGCGCTTAAATAATTATATTAATGGAAAAAATAGATAATATCGCAGAAGAAGAGGTTGGGATCGCTAAGCGTCCGGAGCGTCATCATCGCAAGCCAGACGACGGTAGAGGTTCATTCTTTATGCTTCGCCAGATATTCAACATCCTTTTCATGATTATAGGCGTGATAGGCGCTTATATGTACTTCAAGGGTGATGAGGCGATGGGAATCATTGTGTTCATCATCGCTATGGCATTTAAGATGGCAGAATGCGCCCTGCGATTTGTGAAGAAATAATTTTATTGAGGTTATAAGGTTTGGAGGTTTTGAGGTTATGAGGTTTGGAGGTTAGAAGGTCAGCATCATTAATAAGCATTCCGACCAGAAAACCAGAAAATCTATAAACCAGATAACCTAAAAAACATTCCGACCAGAAAACCTTTAAAAAGACATTTCAGCTGAAAACCAGAAACAAACAGCTTGAGCTAAGCGAAAAGTTGAATTAATACTTATTGATGAAGAGATACCTCTCGGTTATATTTTTCAATATAATGGCGTTGGCACTTGTTCATGCTCAGAATATTTCCGACATGGACGGCCAGTTTGATGCCAGCACCAATACCTTCAACCCTAACGGAAGGTCGAAGAAGGGAGACAAGGAAGAGAAGAAGAAGGAGATACCTCGCGGAATGTATGTCTGGACGGTTGATCCTCTTTTCGGCGACCGCATCCCTGTGGATAGAGACACCGTTCAGCACCTCTTTATGAATACGGTGTTCCCTGCGGGTATGTATGGAGAGTACAACACCACGGGAAACCTCGGTGCACCTCGCCAGAATCGTATCTTCATGGATCGTTCGCACATACCTACGTTTCTGTTCACCGATAATCTCGACTTCTTCCTCACACCAATAGAGGAACTTCGTTTCACCAATACGCTCTCGCCAATAACCAACCTGAACTTCTATTCCTGTGGCGATCGTACTGACGGTGAGGACTATCTCAAGGTGCTGTTTGCAAGTAACGTGAACAAGCAACTGGGCTTTGGCATGAAGTTCAACTATATGTATGGACGTGGCTATTACAATGCTCAATCCACGTCTTTGTTCGACTATACTCTGTGGACATCTTATCTCGGAGAGCGTTATCAGGCGCATTTCGCATTTTCTACTGACCATCTCAAGGTGACTGAAAATGGTGGTATAACCGACGATAAATATATTACTCATCCAGAGCAGTTTACGGATAGCTATATAACGTCGGAAATTCCAACGGTATTCCCGTTGTCTTCATCCAACTGGAATAAGAATGATGCCCTGCACTTCTATCTCTCGCATCGTTACAACGTAGGCTTCTATCGCAAGGTGCCTATGACGAAGGAAGAGATTGAGGCAAAGAAATTCGCGATGGCTTCACGTAAGGAGGCTGAGGATCGCGAAAAGCAGAAGACAGGCGATGTAGATGAGAAAGGTCGCCCTAACGAGGCTATGGCTGGTCGCCCGAAGGATGCAAAGATTGAAGGTGATCTGCCAACCGATACAACCGCTACGGCTACAGCCGAGCGTATCAGTGTTGACAGCGAGTCAAAGGCAGAGGCTCTTCTTGCTGAAAAGGCAAAGGAGGCAGAAGATACATCATGGATGAAGAGTGAGTATGTGCCAGTAACGAGCTTTATTCATACAGCAACGGTTGATAAATACGACCGTAACTACTTGGCTTACAGAACTCCGGCTAACTATTACAAGAAAAGTTATTGGAATCACAATGGCTTTGCTGGGGATTCCATAGCCGATGTAACGAAATATTTCAAGGTTGACAACACCCTTGCAATAGCGATGCTCGAAGGATTCAACAAGTATGTGCCAGCAGGATTGAAGGCATACTGCACTTGGGATGTCGGCAGATTTACTTTCGAGGATGAGATATTCAATGAGCAAAGTTGGTATATGGGAGCTCAGCTCACCAAGACGCTTGGCTCAATCTATCACTATAATCTTGTTGCCGACTATTGCTTTGCAGGCGATATGCAGCATGATTTCAAGTTTGATGCCACCGCTGATATCAACGTGCCTATCTTCGGCGATACGGTAACGGTCAATATCGATGGTTTCTATCATTCGCTCGATCCTGATTTCTTCATGGCTCACTATCATAGCAAGCACTATAAATGGGACTATGAAGATCAGAATAAGCAGAAGCACACTCACATTGGTGGAGCTGTCTCTTTCCCAAGAACAAAGACTGCTTTGCGCGTAGGGTGGGATTTCATAGGAAGCTATACATATTTGGCAACCTCTCACGATCTCTCAGACTCAGGATTGCAGATCAATCATACTGCCGAGGTCTGTCAATCGGGCAAGGATGTACATGTATTTACAGCAGAACTTGCACAGGACTTCAAACTCGGCATACTGAACTGGGAGAACCGCGTAACATATCAGAAGAGCAGTCTTGAAAAGGTACTGCCATTGCCAGAGCTAAACCTCTGGAGCAATCTGTATATTGACTTTAAGATTGCAGGTGTGCTGAAATGCCATCTGGGAGCAGACGTAACGTACTTCACCAAGTATAATGCTCCAGAATATGTGCCAGGACTCGCACAGTTCGCCGTTCAGCAGAACGACAATGTAAAGACAATGATAGGCAACTATCCATTCGTGGATGTATATGCCAACTTCGTACTCAAGGGATGTCGCTTCTTCGCGATGATGAGTCACGTAAACGCAGGTCAGGGAAATAAGATGTATTTCACCGTACCACACTATCCGATGAACGAAAGAGTATTCCGTCTCGGTATTTCATGGACTTTTTATAATTAACTTTTATTTATACAACCTTTTAACAATAAACTTAATATGGCAACAGAAAACATCTGTGGTCTGAAGCGTGAAGACTTCATGACCACCGTCCAGGGAAAACAGACTGATCTCTATGTGCTCCGTAATGCTAACGGTGCTGAGATCGCAGTAACTAACTTTGGTGGTGCTATTGCAGCTATCATGGTTCCTGACAAGGACGGCAACATGGCCAATGTCATTCAGGGACATGATAACATCAATGATTATATCAACACTACTGAGCCTTTTCTCTCTACTCTCATCGGTCGTTTCGGCAACCGTATCAAGGAGGGTAAGTTCGTGCTCAACGGCAAGGAGTACAACGTTGCTCTCAATGATGGCCCTAACCATCTCCACGGTGGTCCTACTGGCTATCACGCTCGTGTATGGGATGCTCTTCAGATGAACGATAGCACACTCGTACTCAACTACGTTAGCTCTTACGGTGAGGAAGGCTTCTCTGGTGAGGTTCACGTAACAGTTGTCTATACTTGGACAAACGACAACGAACTCATCATTGAGTATCTTGCTACAACAAACAAGAAGACTATCATCAACCTCACACACCACGCATTCTTCTCACTCAGCGGTATTGCTAAGCCAACACCTACAATCGAGGATTGGGATCTTGAGCTTAATGCAGACTTCTATCTCCCTATTGATGCTGTCAGCATCCCAACAGGTGAGATTCTCAAGGTTGAGGGTACTCCATTCGACTTCCGCAAGCCTAAGAAGATCGGTCTTGAGATCAACGCTGACAATGAGCAGATCAAGAACGGTAGCGGCTATGACCACAACTTCGTACTCAACAAGAACGAGGTAGGCGAGCTTTCATTCGCTGCACGTGTAAAGGATCCAAAGACTGGCCGTACTCTCGAGTGCTACACCACAGAGCCAGGTCTTCAGGTTTATACAGCTAACTTCGCAAGCGGTAAGGAAATCCAGTTCGGATGCACAGCTCCAAAGCGCTCTGCTATCTGTCTCGAGGCTCAGCACTTCCCTGATTCTCCAAACCGTCCTTACTTCCCATCTGTAGTCCTCAACCCAGGCGAGCGCTACAAGCAGAAGACTATCTATAAGTTCGGAGTTGAAAAGTAAAAGACCCACCCCCTTACCCCTCCCATAAAGGGAGGGGAGTGGTTAGTATCTCTAATCACGAGGGATGAGTCATAATAATAACTATAAAAAACACCCAATTACCCTCAAAGGGATAATAGTATCTACACCCCTCCCTTTATGGGAGGGGTTTGGGGGTGGGTCTAACTATGGATATTGAATTCGTAAGAAGTCGTTTCATAAAGCATTTTGACGGTCTTACAGGCAACATCTACCACTCACCAGGTCGTATCAACCTCATTGGCGAGCATACCGACTACAACGGCGGATATGTCTTTCCAGGAGCTGTAACCCAAGGCGTGATGGCAGAGGTGCGTCCTAACGGTACAGACACCGTCATTGCCTATTCCATCGACCTCAAGGATAAGGTGGAGTTCAAGGTCAACGACCCGAAGGGACCGTCAGCACAATGGGCTCGCTTCATCTACGGTATGGTACAGGAGTTCATTCTCCTCGGCGTGGATGTCAAGGGCTTCAACGTGGCTTTTGCTGGTGATGTACCTCTCGGTGCAGGTATGAGTTCTTCAGCTGCCTTGGAGAGTTGTTTCGGATGTGCTCTCAACGACCTCTTTGCCGGAAATAAGATTAGCAAGTGGGACATAGTACTTGCTGGTCAGGCTACCGAGCATAAGTATATTGGTTGCAACTGCGGTATCATGGATCAGTTTGCAAGCGTCTTCGGACAGGCTGGCAAGCTCATGCGCCTCGATTGCAACACACGCGAGTTTGAGTATTTCCCATTCAATCCGCAAGGCTATAAGCTCGTTTTGCTCAACTCATGCGTTAAGCACGAACTTGCTGGCTCTCCTTACAACGATCGACGTAACTCTTGTGAGAACGTTGCAAAGGCAGTACAGGCGAAGCATCCAGAGCGTGTCATAGAGACACTTCGCGACTGCTCTTGGGAAGACCTTCAGGAAGTGAAGTCTGATGTAAGCGCAGAGGATATTCAGCGTGCCACCTTCGTTCTTGGCGAAAAAGACCGCGTACTCGCCGTATGTGATGCTCTCGTAAAGGGCGACTATGAGGAAGTTGGTAAGCAGATGTACCTCACTCATCAGGGACTCTCAAAGGACTACGAGGTAAGTTGTGAGGAACTTGATTTCCTCAACGACGTAGCAAAGGCAAATGGCGTTACAGGTTCACGCATCATGGGCGGAGGCTTCGGTGGTTGTACCATCAACCTCGTTAAGGATGAGCTCTACGACACCTTCATTGCAGATGCAAAGAAGAAATTTGCAGAGAAGTTTGGTCATGAGCCAAAGGTCATCGATGTAGTAATCGGCGACGGCTCACGCAAGATTTGCTAAAATAAATTACGAATTACTAATTACGAATTACCTATTTACAATTACAAATTATTAATTACGAATTACCTGTTTAGTTTTTTCCTCTGCAAGGTCAGTGAAAAAGGAACAGATGATTGTAGTATATAATTATGTTGTAACTAAGTAATTCGTAATTAGTAATTCGTACTTACAAATAGGTAATTCGTAATTAGTAATTATAAATAGATAAATTCCACTAAACAATAATGAAAACAAGAACTACCAAGAAGGATAACAAAACGCCAGAGCAGAGACAGGAAGATGCAAAGAGAGCACGAATCAATTTTATTCGATTCCTTGCCTTTGCTGATATATACGATTATGAACGCGGTTCTGATTTTTCGTTATTGAGTGGATTCCTTAAAGGTGATGTAACAAAGGCTACACAATACTATCTCGACAGAAAGTGGATGTCTGGTACGGCAACCAGAGCCTCTTCATACACAGGAACTTGCAAGCTTGACGATAAACGTATATGCCCTATAATTGCATTCACACCGATAAAAGAGGCTGAGAAGTTAGTAGCCACAGCAAAGCAAGTAAACGATGATACTTACTCTTGGAAAAAAAACGAAGATGCTGAAAACGCACGTCTAATATTGACATATTCCCTAAACTCTTATTGTCGTGCCTTCCCTGAAACACTTTCATGTTTCAGCGACATTGACATGGATGATTTTCCATGCGATATGCCGACAGAAGAAGAAACTGAAGCTGCACGCAAACTTTGGGAGAATAACAAAATTGTATTAGCTAAGACATCCTTAAATTTAATCAACCTCTCATTTATACATTACCTGTTTAAAAATCCTGCATTCAAGGAGTTTTTCCGTGCGCTTCCTTTAGAACTATTAACTTATATTATTCAGAAGGAATTCATTAAATATGAAAAATTACAATTTCTAAATCAGGAAGATTACGACTATGCAATGTCTTTGTTGGAGCATGATGACAAAAATCCGTATTCAGCAGTTTTTGAACAAATAACGGATAACATCATGTTCTACAATGAGTTCCTTCGCAATGGTGACATCGAACGTTATAAAACAAGGATGCACGAAGGTTCTCATGGAATGGTGCTGTTGCAGGCAATAGAAGCATTGCAGAATGGACTCGCCAATGATGCCGTACAACTCATTGAGGCACTTCTCAAGAAACACAAGTGCCCAATTTTTGAAGATAGTTTTGCAAACTTTATCTATGGACTTGCATTGCTGCAATCTGATAAAGCTGCATCCTTCAAGAAAGCGGAAACTCTGTCGAGAAAGAAAGATGTAAAATACGACAACAGTATTCCTTACTTCAAGCTGCTTCTTCAGATGAAGGCACATCCAGAAACTGATTTTACGAAATGGATACACAGTAATCTGAACTGTGCAGGAACTACACCATTTGGTGCGGCTATGCTTGCTCTGCTCTGCGTTCACTATAGGTATAGCGACCGATACATAGAAACGGCAACTAAATATGCCGAAATCTTCATCAAGGAGGGTATCAAGGTTTTAGCACTCGACTTTGCCAAAGATGTAAAGATATTCACTCCATTTGCCGACAAACTGCAAGAGGATACCAAGATGAAGCCGCTGCTTCCTCAATTCAAGCTTAAGGAAACGTGGGAGGCTGTCATCGACACTATGATGCAGAAATACGATGATAGCAGTTCTTCTGCTATCGGAAAATCCGCTGCATCTGTTCAGGAAGTGAGCCGTGTGTCATATCTCATCAATATGCACAACTATAACGTGCAGCCACGATTGCAGAAGTCGAAGAACGGTGGCACAACATGGTCAACAGGCAGAAATATCGCCTTAAAGAGTTTCCAGAAAGGTATTCCCGAGATGACAAGCCAAGACACTCGTGTCGCCCTTCTCGTGGAAAGCTATAGCTATGGATGGTATGGTGGTACTGATTATACCTTGGAAGGCCCCAAAGTCATCGAGGCTCTTGTTGGACATCCATACGTATTTGACATATATAATCACGATCTGAAGATTCAGATTCAGACTGATAAACTTCAGATTCAAGTCAAGGAGGTAGCCAACGGATATGAGATTTCAAAGAACGTACAGCCTGCCAATAGCGGCACATACGATTCCATTTACATCCATGAGGAGAATGCACAGTTACTAAAGGTTGTAAAACTTTCTACCGAGGAAAGGGATATGCTCAGCCTGCTTGACCGTGTAAAGGTATTTCCAAAGGAAGCTAAGCCAAAGCTTACCCAGCTCCTTACGACATTAGGCAAGAAGGTAACCATCATGTCGCCTCTGCTTAATAATGCGGAGAACATCAAGCAAAAAAAGGGCGATTCAAAGCTTACCATTCAACTCGTACCTTATGGCGATCTGTTTACCGCAAGATGTTTTGTCAAGCCTCTTGTTACCACGCCACCATATTGCACTCCAGGTAAGGGACTTGAGTTTATCGCGGCAAACGTGAAAGGCGAGACCGTACAGGTGGCACGTAACCTTACTGCCGAGCGTAAGAATCTAAAGGCATTCAACGAATGGATGGAGCCTTTCGATGAATACGAGTCTGGCGACGGATGGCAAATGCCGATTGAATCATGCTTAGAGGTTCTTGAACTTCTTCGTCAGCATTCTGACCTCTGCAATATAGAATGGCCTGAAGGTGTAAGGTTCAGAATCACTCGCCCTGCTTTGAATCCTGATGCTATCAGTCTTAGCGTCAAGGGTATAGGTCATTGGTTTGAAGTTGAAGGTGAAGTGAAGATTGATGACAAGGCAAAGATGAAGGTCAGCGATCTCCTCAGTCGTGTACGTGAGTCTAAGGGACGTTTTATCCAGATTGGCGATGACGAGTATATTGCGCTTAGCGAACAGTTGCGCAAGCAGTTGTCGGCTCTCGACCGTCTTATGCAGTCTGATCACAAGACTCAGAAGATTGCAAGCTACAACACAACATTTCTTCAGGATCTCGTCAATTCGGGTGCTAATATCAAAGCCGACAAATCATATACCGAGATGCTGACAAAGATGGAAGAGGCTGACACTATGAAGTTCAGCGTGCCAAGAAATCTGCAAGCCGACCTACGCGACTATCAGAAGGAGGGATTCCGTTGGCTATGCCGACTTGCCCATTGGGGCGCAGGTGCGTGTCTTGCTGACGACATGGGCTTGGGTAAGACCATCCAGACCATTGCTTTACTGTTGTCGAAAGCCAAGGAAGGTGCATCTCTCGTTATTATGCCAACCTCGGTGCTTCTCAACTGGAAGAACGAGCTTAACCGCTTTGCTCCTTCACTCAATCCTGTCATTCTGCGCGATAGTAGCGACCGTGCCGAGACTGTCAATAATGCAGGTGCACAGGATGTTGTATTCGCCACCTACGGACTTCTCCCTACCGAGGAAGATATTCTCACCTCCAAGAAATGGAACGTGATAGTGCTTGATGAGGCTCACACCATCAAGAACAAGGAGACAAAGACCTCAAAGGTAGCAATGCAGCTCGAAGGCAATTTTAGATTGATTCTCACGGGTACACCGCTCCAGAATCATCTCAGCGAGATTTGGAACCTGTTCCAGTTTGCTACCCCTGGACTCCTTACTGGCTATACTCAGTTCACACGCGAATTTATCAATCCTATTGAGAAGGATCACATCAAGGAGCCTCAGCGACTGTTGAAGCGAATGCTACAGCCATTTATCCTTCGCAGAACAAAGAACGAGGTACTTAACGAGCTTCCTGAGAAAACGGAGATCACGCTCAAGGTTGAACTTTCCGATGCCGAGCGTGCTTTGTACGACAGATTCCGTGAAGAGGCAGTACTCAATCTTGAGGAAGGCTCTACCACAGCTATCAAGGCACTTGCCGAGCTCACTAAGCTACGTCAGACTGCCTGCAATCCGGCTCTTGTGCTACCAGCCAAGGAGGCAAAGAACATTCCTTCTTCAAAGATGGAGACGTTCCTAAAGCTTGTTGACGAACTGATACACAACCATCATCGCGCATTGGTGTTCAGCCAGTTCACCTCGCATCTCGCTTTGGTAGAAAAGGAACTCAAGCGTCTGAACATTGATTATCAGTATCTTGACGGCAGCGTTTCGCCTACCGAGAGAATCAAGCGAGTATCTGAGTTCCAAAAGGGCGACATGCCTTTGTTCCTTATCTCACTAAAGGCAGGCGGCACAGGACTCAATCTTACGGCTGCCGACTATGTAATCCACTTAGATCCGTGGTGGAATCCTGCAATCGAGGATCAGGCATCTGACCGTGCATACCGCATAGGTCAGGACAAACCTGTAACCGTTTATAGGCTCATTGCAGAGAACACGATAGAAGAGAAGATTATTGCCCTGCACCAAACCAAGAAATCGCTTGCCGATGCTCTGCTCGAAGGTAGCGACATGGCTTCTACTCTTGGTAAGGATGAGATTCTCAACCTCATCAGAGGCAACTGAGTAAGGGTAGGGGAGTAACGATTATGCCTCTCCTAAGTATCTATAACTAACCCGATAATATAAAGCTGAGGTGGCGATTTACCACCCCAGCTTATCCGCTTTCCGATAACATTAATGGATTTCATGTTTCGTTACTTCCTTTAGTTTGCAGTTATGCCAAATATCTATGTGAACCACTCGGACAAAACGTCCGGATGGTTTAGGATTGTTATTTACTTCGATGGGGGCGCATTTTGCTAACTCTTTTATTGCTTTCTTGGTAAACGAGGCAAACATTGCGATTTGCGATGTTTGCTGACGGGATTTGCTTAATACATCTGATGGGGTGGTTTCAAAACACCTCATATTCTTAGTGACTAAACCAACGCCCTGATTCGGGGCGGTGGTTTGATGGTGTCACGTTTCGTGACGCCATCTCTTTGTTGCGTCTCGATAACATAACGTGAGTTACTTCCCTGTGGTCAGTGGGGCTGCGACAAATCTCGATGAATTAGCTCTGAAAGAGCGACACCTAAAAGGGTAGTACGTAAGTGCTACCTATGGCGGTATTTTTTTAGTGAGCGCCGTAGGTGCGACACCTAATAAATATAATAAGTGTCGGTCCTTCAGACCTCATACCCTAATAATGTCTATATATCCAGGGCTTGCGCCCTTCGCTATTAGGTGTCGCTCTTTCAGAGCTCCTTCAACCACATGGTTTTCAATAATATACGACTTGATGGAATTAGTCGAATTTACGTTAACATAGAGCTGACGTCGTGAAACGCGACGCCAGCTATGTCAGATTGTCAATATCTTTGCATACAGACAGAACATGATCTAATCCGTATAACATAGCGCTGCTATCATATCCCATCCAAGAAAAATGGTATGAAGCCTATTGTAATGATAATTTTTGAAGAAAAATTTGTTTAATTCTTCAAAAATGATTACATTTGCAGCGTTGATTCCCCATAACCTCAAACCTCAGTCAAGTTATGGGGGGTAGTTTTATATGTCAAATACCCCGAAAAACAGCAAATTCAATTATTGTTCATCTTTATCCAATTTTTGACTTGTTCAACGCACCAAGGTAATTGATCTCTGACTTGTTGTACCCAGAATCTCATAACAGACCATCCTTGCTGCATCAAGGCTTGATTTCTTATTTGATCCTTGTAACAAAGCTCATAATCCCATGTTTGATGATACATAGCTCCATCGACCTCAATATCAAGCATTTTTCCATTATGGAACAAAGCAAGATCAAGGTAGTATTTATCTACATGATATTGAGCTGTAACAGGTATTCCTTCGTCAGAAAGAGCATCTTGTAATATTTTCTCCCATTCTGATGATTCTACATGTGTTTCTTGACCGCTTGTATATTCTGCAAAATGTTCAAGATAAGAAACATCACAATGCTTGCAATATTCTTTATCTCCTACAGTAACGAACAATGCTCTTGCACGTGTTATAGCTACATTAAAGAGGTTGCCAGTACCTTTTAAGAAAAGAAGGCTTTGTCTTTGAGTGCCATTCGATACAACAGGAGAAAATATAATTACATCTTTTTCGTCGCCCTGAAATTTGTGAACAGTATCTACAAGCAAATTATTTACAACTTCCAAACGATTTCTCAATTCAGAATCAGATGTTAGAGCTTTTCTTATCATGTCTGCTTGTAAGTGGAATGGTGTTGTAACTCCGATTGAACCATGAAATTCAAGGTCTATTGTAAGCCTTCTGAGCACACGTATAACAGCTTCAACTTCAGCGAGATTATAAGCGCCTCCACTTTCTGGTCTTACAGTATGTCCCTTTACGTCCATCCATTTCATACCAAGGATAGGTTCACCATTGTTTGGTGAATCAAGTCTTTGATAATCAGTAGCTACACGAAGAGTGTTTCCGTAAAACTCTTCATTTGAGAACTGTATGATATCAAGGAAACTACGATGATGATTACGCAATTGGGTGATGTTATTGGCGGTTGTCATAATCATGGCAAGGTCATATATAGAATTTGATCTATATGACCAACTTGGAGAAATATTGTTCTTTTCCATCAATGATAAATCTGTTTGCTTGCTTAGTAAACAGATATGGCTAAGTTGCATCTTATCTCCAATAACAGCGACACGTTTTGCACGCATCAAAAGGGGAATCATAGAAGCAATATCGCATTGGCTCGCTTCATCAATAATAAGCAAATCATATATTGCTTGTTTTAAAGGCAATCTTCGTCTTGCTGATAATGATGTAATTGCGTTTGCTGGTAGCGTCTTTTTCAGTCCATTGGAGTACATATCGGTCCTGTCATGATCCAACATGCTTATATAGTCATGCAATTCACCTCTGTTTTCAGGAGAGAAAACACTTGTATGTTGGTCTAACCAATAATTCCATAGTTTTGTAGCCTGATTCTGTATTGTTACATGTTCCTGAAGTAATGCTGCATCCAGTTGCTCTAATGATGTGGATTTTTGTAGCAATTTTAACTGTAAATTGTATTCACTTATCAGAGTTAAGTCTGACATGAGTGATGTATAAATATTCTCGTAGTCGCTTAATTCCCGATCAGTCATGCCTATGCTTAACTGAAGATTATTGCAAAACTGCGATACGAATGTATTGACGATATTTATTAATTCCTCAGATTCTTTGTAGTAATTAGCTTCCCATCTCTTGTGAAAAATCTTATCTTTCAGACTATGGGGACCTTCTACAAATTCTAGCCTTAGACTCTTAAAAGCATTATATGCTTCCTTTACAGAGTCTATGGTATCAACGATATTTGTGGCAATATATTTACTATATTGTCCTCTTAAAGGTGCAATAGATTGTTCCAGTTTATCCAGTTTATTTCGAGCGTCAACAATATTTTTCTTCTGCTGAATTTTTGACTCGTAACTATTGCATATTGATTCGTATTCTTCTAAGTATGGGAGGCCTTTTGCTTGTGATGAAACGATGTTTTCCCATGTCTGTGCATAATCTGATACACATTGCTTTGCACTCTTTTCATAGCGTATTATAAGCGGATGTGTCTTGTTCATGTCATTAACTCTCTTCACTACAACGTCAACCGCATTGTTATTCTTGCTTGTAAACAATACGTTTTGACCATTCATGACCGTATTAATGATAATATTGGCAACAACTTGCGTCTTGCCAGTTCCTGGAGGACCTGCAATCAGACTTACATCTGCTGAAAGAGCTTTTCTTACAGCCTCTTTTTGTTCGAGATTCATAGGAAGAACCTCTACTATTGGCATGGATATTTCTTTGTCAGGACTGAATTTCTTATTCATGAACTTCCAAAGGATAGAGTCTAATATTTCACATTCATTCCATTGCTCCATTATAGAAAGTTCATTTAGCAAGCCTACGGTATATGGCGTTGAATCCTTAGCAAAGATAATCGCTCTATTTAAAATTCCATTATCTTCATCAAATGAGAAAAAGTCTTTTCTTAGATTTGAAATATCAAGCTCTGCTGTCCATTCCCAATCAGGACGGATAAACCTTAGTTTGTCAGTTATTGTTTGAAGATTTTCTAATGTTGCTTCTCCTTGTTCAAAGCCCAATTCTTCTTCAAGTTCTCGTAACTCAAAGATCTTCTCTGTTTTATCGTTTGTCGAATACTTATCTATCAAATCTTTATTGATAGATATTTCTGGCTCAAAATAAAAACCTTTGGGAAGTCTTCCTTTTCCCTCAGAATAAGCAATTTTAATAATAAAAACGGGGGATATGAAATTTCCTGTTTTTAGAATAGGATAGCCAAGAATCAAATCCTTTTCTTTTTCATGATTAGACTGAACAAATGCGGAAATTCCATGATGTTTTAATACACCATCGTTTATCCAAGGCACAACAATGAAAGATTGACTATCTTTCAATGACATGCGGATGGTTGTACTATTTTCATCGCAACACACGATGCATAATATTTACATAGATCTTTTAGAAACATTTTTATTTGAGTAGAATGAGATAATTCATTGTATCTTCCACCTCATATTTAGGTAAATTTACAAATATCTTCAGCAAAATGCAAAGTTATAAAATATATTGTAATATTTATGTTTACATTGCTTTTTTAACATAATTTTTATGATAATTATCGTAATTTAGGAGTAAACGAACATAAAACATATCAATGGTATTTAAACATAAAAGATGCAGAAAGAAGAAAGCGACAGGTTCTGCTATTCTTTTTGGTGTAACTATTTGGAGGTGGATTCCCATATTGGGAATGTGCCTTACCATCTAATACCACATTTCCTAATCCTGTCTTTTGTTGGTTACAAAGGTTACATAGTTACATTGGTTACATGATTTTTACGGACACCCTATCTGTTTCTGCTCTTATATGTTCTATCAATAAATATATATATTATAATAATAAATAATATAATTATATTATTTATTATTATAAAGGGAAGGGGGTAGGTATCTTAGTGTGTGTGT
>CACYXI010000065.1 GCA_902778265.1 uncultured Bacteroidales bacterium
GGGAGTGGTGAAGTCCTGTGCGTGAAGCCAGTAGTCGCAGTCAATCATCTCTTCGCTGTCAATGGCTCGATAGGATGATGTGAATGTGAGGGAGGGGGGACGCGCAAAAAGAATTTTCAAAAAAAATGATTTTCGGAAAGGGTTTAAAATAAGAATGATACGAGAAAGAGGGAGGGGGGACGCGTTCCCCCCCGTCCCCATTTATTTCAAAGAAACTCCGTAACTTTGCACTCGCAATCAGGAAGAAAACTGGTTGCGGGTGCTTTTCGTTTTTATGGGCCCAGAGCGGAGCACGAAGCAAATTCAATTAACAAATAACAATTAACAAAGATGGAAATACAGATTTTCAAAAATGACCGCTTCGGTGAAGTGAGGACAATGGTAATAAAACGATGAACCTTGGTTCGTGGGTAAGGATGTGGCAAGTGTGCTTGGGTATAGTTGTCCGCGCAATGCGATTGCAATCCATGTGGATGAGGAAGATAAAACCAACGCACTGATTCAGTGCCCTGGTTCTAACTACAAGAGCATGACAATGCTCATCAACGAGAGCGGGCTTTACTCTCTCATCCTTTCCTCAAAGCTTCCGCAGGCGATTTCTCCCCCTTACCCCCTCCAGTGAGAGTAGATACGCTCTTCCTCTTATAAATTAGAACGCAGAGGTGCGAAGACGCAGAGGAAATTTTTAAATGAAAAGTGAAAAATGAAAAATACTTTGCGACTTGGCGGCTTTGCGTTCTGCACACAGAGGCACAGAGACACAGAGGATGAGCGTCGAACGTCGAAGAGATCGACGGCCGAAGGGAAAGTCAAGGTGCTACATCTAACAGGGCAGTCCGCAAGGGCTGTTACTATGATGGCGTGTGTTTAGTGAGCGCCGTAGGTGCGACATCTAATAAATATAATAGGTGTCGGTCCTTGGCTTTCCCTTCGGCCGCCGACCTCTTCGACGTTCAGACCTCATTCCCTTAAAACGATCTATATAACCATGGCTTACGCCCTTCGCTATTAGGTGGCGGGCTTTGACTTTCCCTTCGGCCGTCGACCTCTTCGACGTTCAGCCCTCGCAGGATGAAAACACAGAGGCACAGAGACACTGAGATATTTTGAACACGGAAAACACAGAATGAACGAAATTATTTCGCTGAGTAATATCTTAATCTCTTAATCTTTAATATATTAATTTCGCAAGGGTATAATGGTATAGTAGTATAGCATTTTTAGTAACCCTCTTATCATGTACCATGTACCATTTACAATGTACAATTTTCCCAATCATACCGAGCGCAACAAAAAATTGTACATTGTACATGGCAAATTGTACATGGTGAGACATGATAGGGGTAAAATCGTTTATTTCTTAAAAGATGTAAAAAAATATATAAAAAAGTTGGTGGTGTGAATAAAAAATAGTAACTTTGCATATCTTTTTATTAAGATATATAAAAATTTTTAGAGAATTAACTTAGAGCCGGTTTCGTCTAACGTAACAATTAAACATATTTATGAAGCATAAAATTTTAGCTTTCTTCTTGGCATTTATGTCAATAACTGCCTTTGCGCAGACCCAGATAAATCCAAAGGACTACCGTTTCATGGTGTTGCAGACTCCTAAGCTGGATATGCAGTTCCCTGAGAATCGTGAGATTCCTGCTGACAACAATACTTTCTTTGCTCTTTCATACGATGATACGAATAACACGGCATTCGTATATAATGACTATGTATGTGGATATTATGAGGTGCCTGCTCCTATGAGGGCTGGTTTCAAGACTGGTGCTCGTAACCTTCAGGCTGAGAATCCTGACGAATACTGGAAACTCGTTAAAGAGGTTATGGATAAGGTGACTGCAAATTGGAAGGAGAAGTCTGGCTCTGCTCCTGCTGCTTCTGCTGCTGCTCCTGCACAGGCTGCCGAGAATACTACTGCTCCTGCCGCTCCAAAGGTTGTTACTTCTGATGATCCTAACTATGTATATGATGTAGTGGATGTGATGCCATCGTTCCTTGGTGGTACTAAGGCTCTGACTACGTATCTTGTAAAGAACACCAGATACCCAGAGGCTGCTATGAAGGCTGGTCAGCAGGGTAGGGTGCTTTGCAGTTTCATCGTTGAGACTGACGGTACGATTTCTGACCTCAAGGTTGTGAAGAAGGTGTGGCCTTTGCTTGAGGAGGAGGCGAAGCGCGTTGTTAGGGGTATGCCTAAGTGGGTTCCTGGTATGATTGGCGAGAAGAGCGTGCGTTGCAGATTCACATTGCCTGTGGTGTTCCGAATTAAGAAATAAACTAAATAACATAGATGTACAAAAAGAGGCTTGCATGGTGCAGGCCTCTTTTTCGTTATTAGAGCGTTGGAACGCTAAGACGCGAAAGGAAATAAATGAAAAGTGAAAAATGAAAAATACTTGGCGATTTAGCGGCTTTGCGTTTAAAAAATCAAGACGAAAAAAAAGTAATGTGGATAGCTTGGAACATTACTATCTACATTACTTCTTTACGCTTTATACTTTACACTATTTACAATCTACATTACTCTTTACTCTTTACTCTTTCTACTTTGCACTATCAACTTACTTTCTCAATCATCAGCTGATTGTTGCCATCAGCAACGATCTTTGCTTCTCCACCCTTCTTTAGCTTGCCGAAGAGGATTTCTTCCATAAGTAGAGGTGTGAGGTACTGCTGAATGGCTCTGTCCATCTCGCGTGCTCCATACTGCTTGGTGAAGCCTTGGGTGAGGAGGAAGTCGTGAGCCTCTGGTGTGAGTGTCATTGTAACGCTCTTGGCAGCCAAACGCTGTGAGAGCTGACGGAGCTTCTTGTCGAGGATGAGGGAAGCCATCGTCTTATCCATCTCGTTGAAAACGACGGTACCAGAGAGACGGTTGAGGAACTCTGGCTTGAAGGTCTTCTTCACCGTTTGGAGCATAGCCTGTCCCTTGCTAAGTCCGCCACCGAAGCCAATGCCAGCCTGTCCGGCATACTGTGCACCTGCATTGGATGTCATGATGAGGATCACGTTGCGGAAGTCAGCCTTATTGCCCTTGTTGTCGGTGAGTCGGGCATAATCCATTACTTGAAGCAAGATGTTGTAAATGTCTGTATGTGCCTTCTCTATCTCATCGAGAAGAAGAACGCAGTTAGGTGTCTTGCGAATGGCATCCGTCAGTAGTCCGCCCTCTTCATATCCCACATATCCCGCAGGAGAGCCTATGAGCTTGGAGATAGTATGCTTCTCGGTGTATTCGCTCATGTCGAAGCGTATTAACTCAATGCCAAGTTCGCGAGCCAATACCTTGCAGACCTCCGTCTTACCCACGCCCGTAGGACCTACGAAGAGTAGCGATGCAATTGGTTTGTCAGGCTCCATGAGTCCTGCTTTCGACATCATGACAGAACGCACTACGTTCCTTATAGCTTCATCCTGACCATAGATATCATTGCTGATGCGCTTGTCAAGATCCTTGAGCGTGTCGTTGCTCTCGCTTGCAAGGGCGTTGGCATCAACGCGACAAACCTCGATGAGGATTTTCTTTATGATGTCCTTGCTAACCTTCTGATAGCGTGCCGCTTTTGGTTCGCCGTTCTTGTTGAGAAGCGGATGCTGCTGAATGTATGCACCAGACTCGTCGATGATGTCGATTGCCTTATCAGGAAGGAAACGGTCGCAGATGCGTGCATTGCTCTGCTCAACAGCATATTTCACAGCCTCGACATCATATTTCACTCCGTGATGCTTTTCGTAGATAGGGAGTAGGGCGGTGATAATCTGAATTGTCTCATCAACAGATGGTTCCTTGATGTCAATCTGTCCGAATCGGCGTGCTATTGCCTTATGCTTGGCAAACGACTTGTTGTAGTCCTGATATGTGGTAGAGCCAATGAAACGGATGCTACCGTCCTCAAGGTATGGCTTGAGCATCTCGGCTGCATTCATTGAGCTATTGCCGCCACCAGTATCGCAGATGGTGTGTATCTCGTCGATATAGAGAATGACATTGCCCTTCGCCTTTGCGCCGTCGAGCACTTCCTTCACACGTCTTTCGAACTCTCCGTGATAGCTTGCTCCCGCAATGAGCGTTGCCATATCCATACCGTAGATCACCTTGTCGGATATGGATTCAGGTACGTTGCCTTCATCAATCATTCTTGCCAGACCATAGATGAGGGCTGTCTTACCAACACCCGGTTCGCCTATGAAGATAGGGTTGTTCTTATCCTTACGGCACAGGAGGCGAATGGTATGCTCAAGTTCTTTCTGTCGCCCGATGAGAGGATTTCTGTTGACGTATTCCTCGCTGATGCAGGTGAGATACTGCTCCCAAGGCTCTTTCTTTTGCTGTGGTTGGCTCTGCGATTCGTCACGCTTTGGAATCTCCATTGACTGCAACGAACCGAGAAGTCGGTTGGCGCTTGCCATGAGCTTATCGTAGATGGCAGTACCAGAGAGATCCACTCTCTTGCCATTGATGAATGCCTCGGCATGAACCTGTGGTTTGTGCAGCTCTACCAGTTCATTCTCATTATTGTTCTCATTTTCGGTAACGTCCTCGATACTGTCATTTTCAGCATTTTCGTCTTCATATTGATTATAGAATGCGTTGATGGTATCGAACCAGTCATCCTTGAACGTGATGTACTTGTTCAGGATGTATTGCGCCATACTGTTCTTGAGTTCATTAAGCATATACATGACTTCAAGAATAGTGATGTGTTTCTTATGCTTTGATATTGCGAAATGCTGCATACGCTGAATGATCTCATTGAGATTAGCTGACAGCATAGGAGTGTATTCCTCGTCTTCTGGAACGGGGTCGATGGATATTATGTAGCCGAAGAGCTCGTTGTGCATTTCTTCAATATCCACATTGGCACTTTCGCAGAACGACATGAATGCCGCCTGATATGATATGGCATAGAGGAGGTGCTCAGGAGTGATAAATTCTGAGCGGAACTTAGTGGCATCATCCAGTGCAAGCTGGAGTGCTCGATTTAGGCTTTCGGTGAAATAGTTGGTTTCAATATCGTATATAGGATGTATCATGTATAATTTACAATTTATGATGTACTATGTACAATTCGTTATTTTTAGTTTTCTTCTATTGTTAGTTGTAAGGGGAAATTATTGGCTTTAGCGAGGTTCATGGTGTAGTTTGCTTTGCTCTTGGCAATATCTTGCGTATAGGTGCCTACAACTGCACTTCCCTCGTTATGAATCTTGAGCATTAATGTTTCTGCATCTTTCTCGCTTTTTCTGAAAATCTTCACGAGAACGTAAACAACAAAGTCCATGGTTGTTACGTCATCATTGTGCATGATGACATTGTACATAGGAGGTTCTTTTAACTTGAACTGTGTATGTTTGCTATGGATTACTTTTGTATGTGTACTCATGTTTTTTTTCGTTTATCAGATACAACGTGTCTCCGACTTTAGGTTGAAGGTTTAGAGGGTTTTAGGGTTATGAGGTCAGCATAACCCCCCAAGAGCGTTTCGACCTTCTAACCTTACAACCTATAACCTTATAACCGAGAAAATTTTTATGACTGCAAATATATATAAATTATCCGAGAAAAAAAAGTTTTTTTCGTATTTTCTTCAGTATTTGTGAAATAGTAACGATTTGAAAGTGATAATTGTCTATTTACACACATTTTTATAGGATAAAAGCTTTCTGTTGTCATAAATTGCAGCATTTATCAGACTATTTTTTCAGAATCTTTTGAAATTATTTCTTTATTTCTGAAAAATATAGTACTTTTGCGACATAACTTAAACAATAACACATATAATTAAGATGTATAATATGGAGAAAAAAGGCAAAAGGTATGGTCAGGTGATAGGTGAATGGTGGGCAGAGATGGAGGAGATGTTTCATCTGGACTGAAATAAATGAAAAATGAAAGACCCTCTAAATCTCCCTTAAAGGGAGACTTTCTACTGCGATCCGGCTCTCCCACTTTAAGGGGGAGCGGGGAGAGGGTCTTGTATTTTATAATTTTTCATTTTTCATTTTATAATTTACATTCATTATGACTAAGCTAACTGCAACAATATTCGGATATTTCTTGGCTTGTGGCATTTCTTCTGCCCAATCCTTGTTACCACCAATGCCAAGCGTACCGCCTGCAAAGGAGGTTGGTTCGGTAGAGATGGGGAATAGTGACACGTTTGAGGAAGTTCAGCTTGACATCCCTATTACGGATGGACCATTCAAGCCTAATTGGCAGTCGATTGAGGCAAACTATCCAGGAACACCTCAATGGCTTCGTGACGCTAAGTTTGGCATCTGGGTGCATTTCGGACCACAGGCAGCAGGAGAGAGTGGCGATTGGTATGCGCGTAATCTATATAAGGAGGATAATCAGGCTTATGCCAATCACCTGAAGCGTTATGGGCATCCTTCGGAAGTTGGATATAAGGATGTGCTCAGAACATGGAATCCTGACAAACTTGATCCTGATGCTCTCACAAAACTGTATCAGAAGGCAGGAGCACGTTTTCTGATGATACAGGGTGTTCATCATGACAACTACGACCTTTGGAACTCCAAGTATCAGCCGTGGAACTCGGTGAATATCGGTCCTAAGCGCGACTTGCTAAGGGAATGGTCAAATGCCTGTCACAAGTATAATATGCGGTATGGCGTTACCTTCCATCACGAATACACATGGTGGTGGTGGCAGACGGCTTTCGGTAGTGATAAGCAAGGAGATAAGGCTGGTGTGCCATACGATGGCCATTTGACGCTTGCCGACGGTAAAGGTAGGTGGTGGGAAGGCTATGATCCCCGTCTGCTCTATGGCATAGACCTTCGTGAGTATGAGAGTGTTGACGCAATGGCGCATACAGGTTGGTCGCCTCCAAAGGCAGGAATCTTCAGCCATCATCTTGAGTATGCCAACTGGTTTGCTAAGCAATGGGCTTTGCGAATAATGGATGTGACCGCGAACTACTCGCCCGACTTCATTTATACCGACGGTACGGTGGAAGGACCGTTCACAGGCAATGGCACAGGTACGGGATATAAGTGTAATGCCATGCAGACGGTTATGGCAGACTACTACAACCGTCAGTTGAAGCAGAAGGGCTTTGTGGATGGATTCTCAATAATCAAGTTCCGCCATCCAACGAATGGAGCTGTGAATACAGCCGAATTTGATTTCCCTGATACTATCAATTCCATACAGCCTTGGATTCGTGAGGCACCAGTCGGCGACTGGTTCTATGCCCCTCATTTCACCTATCACGCAGGCAGTATGATTCGTTTCATCATCGAGGCTATTGCCCGAGACGGTAACGTGGCTCTCAATATCCCGATGCGACCTGACGGAAGTATTGAGGAGGCATGTGTAAGGATGCTTGAGGATGTAGGTAAGTGGATGGATATCAATGGAGAGGCTGTCTATGGCAGTAAGGCATGGAAGACTCTTGGAGAAGGTGAGATCGTTAATGGAAAGCTGAAGAAACTGCCTGGTGGCAAACTGGGAGGCGGACAGGCTCGTTTTAAGTTCGATGCTCAGGATATTCGCTTTACTGAGGGCAAGGACGGTTCTCTGTATGTCTTCACGATGGAGATTCCTTCGACAGAACAGAAGGTTGTCGTTAAGTCTATGGCAAAGGATAAGGGGTATCTTTCATCGGATATTAAGGATGTCAGTCTTTTAGGGTATAAAGGAAAGGTAAAATGGCAATATACCAATGATGGTCTTGAGATTATCTATCCAAAGGATGCTCAGCTAAACACATCGGCGGTTTTTAAAGTTAAAAAGTAAAAAATAAAAAGTAAAAAGTATGGTTACCTTGTGCAGCGAACGGCTGTCGTGGAAGTACTAACCATACTTTTTACTTCTTAATTTTTACTTTTTAGTTTTTTATTATATTGCAAGCTTCACACCGAGAGAGAAGAATGTATCATCATAGTTGTGGTCGTAGTCCTTGTTAACCCACTGATACTTCAGGTCTATGAATCCTGCACATTTTCTGCTAAAGTCGTACTTAATTCCGCAACCTATGTCAACACCGAAATCTGTGTGACCATCGTAGTAGTGCTCTGGATCCTCATGTGCGTGAAGGTGTGGATGATAGTGACATACGTGACCATCCTTCAGATTGGTATGACAAATCACGAAACCTACGATAGGGTAGAAGGTGAATTTCTTGCCGAGGTCGATGTTATAGTGGAAATCGCCCTCAAAATCGATGTGAGTACCACAATCCCAGAAATAGAAGTTCATACTTGGAGACAACTCGAAATTGTTGCCGAGGTCTGCCGTGAGACCTACACCAAGACCGAAGTCACTTCGGAAACTTCCCTTGATGTCAATACTCTCTACCTGCGCCTTGGCTACAAATGCCATAGCACAGAGAATAACTGATAAAAAGATTTTTCTCATATATTACTGTTGTTATAAATATTTTCTGTTATCTCAAATACTATATAACCAACGTAATAAAGATCTAATTATTGAAAAGCATTCAGTTAAAATAGATGAAGAAAATTTAATTTATGGTGATAGGTGTTGGGTGATGGGGGTTGGTGTATAGTCTATTGTCATCACGGCAACCACTATCACCCAACACCTATCACCCATCACCCATTACCATACATCACAAGTCCTTTTCTTTTCACTCTCTGGTGGATTCTCAGGAATTGGCTGGTTGTTAACTGTACAATCGGTGAACGTGCAGTTCTTTGTGAATCGCAGATAGTAAGGCCATTGTGCTGAACCTACGAAGAAATTTGTGAGCTTGACATCTGTTATGCGCTCTGTCTCATTGCCTTCATAGAAGATTGCAAACTGATCAGACTTGCCAACGTTGATGTTGTTGATGCGGAAATTGTTGTATCGAGTAGGGAAGTTGCCACCACGATAGTGCAGATAGTTGGTCTCGAACCGAAGTGCAGCACCTGCAACAGAACGCATCTTGATGCCATTGACATACACATTCTCTATATATCCGCCACGATCAAGGTTAGACTTGAAGAGAATGCCATTCTTCACATCTCCAATCTCGATGTCGCTTATATACACATTCTTCACACCACCGCTTATCTCCGAACCAATGCAGATTCCGTTGCCCTTGGTGTTCATCTCGCAGTTGCGAATCACTATATCTTCTGAAGGTCGTCCGATACGTCTGCCGTCAGTATCGCGTCCCGACTTCACGGCTACAGCATCATCACCCGTCATAAATACGCAGTTTTCTATAAGTACTCTTCTGCTTGACTCTGGGCTTATGCCATCGTTGTTAGGATAGTTAGATTCTATCGTCACCTTATCTATCGTGACATCCTCGCAATAGAGTGGGTGGATGCACCAGAACGGGCAGTTCTTTATCGTAACGCCACTGAGCAGTACTCGTGAGCATGAGTTGAACTCAATGGCACATACGCGGAGCTTGGTTCCCTCACCGAAAATACGGTCGGATAGCGGAACGAGCTTATCGCCCATCTCTCTTAGGCGGTTGATGTCCGAAAGTTCAGGAGTTTCACCATGCGAACCGAACAGGCTCTCTTCCCAGTTCTCTACGCCTATCGTCATTCCCCATTTAGCCATCTCGTGTCCGTTGATGTCAATAACGGCATTACCTTCGCCTGTTATCACGACATCCTCCTGCCAATGGGCATGAATCATAGGGCAGCGTGAATTTACCTCCACACCCTCATAGCGACTCTGTACTACAGGCAGATAAGCATCAGGATCGCTTGTGAAGCTAAGTGTAGCACCATCGCTCAGATGAAGGCGTACTTTGCTCTTCAATTCCAACGGACCATCCATCTCAAATGTTCCCGCAGGAATGATGACCGTACCGCCACCTTCATCCATGCACTCGTCAATGATTCTCTGTAACTCTGTGCGCGTGGTTCCTGCATTGACAGTTATCTTCTTGCCGTTCTTCACTATCTCAGGCTTACGTATACAACTTGCTAAGAGCGACAGCTTACGGTCGTCAGCAATGTCGTTGAGTTTCAGCTTGTCATAGTTGAGTGTGGTCTCTATCGGACGGATAGTACCATCTTCGTTGTAGAAAAGGGAATCTACACATACAGAGCGACGGTTTGCGCTGAAATAATCAGGTGCAAGTGCACGGCTAATGTCGGCGGTATGGTAGAACATATAATCCTGACCTTTGTAGTTCACTATTGAGCAATGTGTCGTTCCGCTGTTCACAGGCTTTAGGATAATGCCTTGGTAAGTGTATGGCCCAAGTGGATTTTTGCTTGTACAATACGCAATCTCCTGTTTCTTGCCACGACGGAACGGACTCGTAGCGTATGTCATGTAATAGGTGTCGTTATGCTTATGCACCCATACGGCCTCAAAGAAGTCTTGTACACCCTCTACTTGCTGAACCTTACCGTCATACGAAATCATGTCCTCGTTCAGTCGGATCACATTCACCGTGTTCTGCCCTACGAAGAGATAAGCCTGACCGTCATCGTCAATGAAAGGACAGGCATCAATGAACATACGGTCGCACACCACCCCTGGAGAATTCTTCGAGATAAGCGGATGTCCGAGTGGATCATGGAAAGGACCGGCAGGCGAGTTAGACACAGCCACACCGATATTCTCTCTGTCAACGGCATAGTAGAAGTAGTACTTGCCGTTGCGCTCTATGCAGTCAGGAGCCCATGTGCGCGACTTTGCCCACGCAATATCATCCAGCGGTCTGTAGATTACACCATGATCAGTCCACGTCTTCATATCCGTGGTGCTATACGCATGGAAATCATCCATAAGGAAATCGGTTGCGTCATCCTTATCGTGACTTGGATAAAGCCACAATGTATCACCGAACACACGCGCCGAAGGATCTGCGCAATATGTATGCGTAATTATTGGATTGCCCGGCAATTCATTCTGGGCAACGGCTATGCTACTTGAAATCAGGTATAGTAGAATAAGTGTGTATCTTAACGGCTTCATAATAAATTCATATCTTTTTGTGTTATTGTATGATATTGCGCTACAAAGATAGCGATAATTATTGATACGACCTAAAAAAAATGAAAAAAAATACAAAAAAACAGTCATTTATGCTAAAAAAGTACAGATATTTCGAAAAAAAATCATACCTTTGTCTTAAACTATGTAACAAACCTAAAAAAAATAATGTATTGTAAAAAGATTATTTCAGTATCGCTTTTGTCGCTTGTAACGTGTTTTGGCATAGCGCAAAATGCAGAAAAAGAGAATGTTGTTCGTATAGAGTCAGGTCTCGTGCAGGGCTTCGACCATGAGGGAACTCTCGGTTTCCTCGGTATTCCGTATGCTAAGGTTGAGCGATTCATGCCTCCAATGCCTGTTGATAAATGGGACACGGTAATGGTTTGCAACCACTGGGGACCTATGACTATGCAGCCTATGGGGCGTGAGATGTCGAAGGACGAGATGTCAGAGGACTGTTGTGTGATAAATGTATGGACAACAGACCGCAAGGCAAAGAAACCTGTAATGCTCTGGCTTCATGGTGGTGGCTTCGACTCGGGTACATCAGAATGGGATCCAGGCATGAAACTCGCCCAGAAGGACGTGGTATGTGTCAGCATCAACCATCGCCTCAATATTCTCGGTTTCCTTGATCTCTCGGCTTGTTCTCCAAAATATAAGTATTCTGGCAATGTGGGTATGATGGATGTCGTTGCAGCCTTGAAGTGGATTCGTAATAACATTGCTCAGTTTGGCGGTGATCCTGATAATGTTACGGTATTTGGTGAGTCTGGTGGTGGCGGTAAGATCGGCACTCTTCTCTGTATGCCTGATGCAAAGGATCTCTTCAACAAGGCTATCATTCTCAGCGGAACTATCCTAAACGTGAACACCAAGGAAATGACCGAATCGCTCGGTAAGGCAGTACTCGCTGAACTCGGTATTTCAAACGATAGCATAGAGAAGATAAAGGATGTGCCTTACAAGGAACTCTATGCCGCAGGTCAGCGTGCTATGGGCAAGAGTATCGGCACTCGTAAGCCTGGTACTCCGATGATGTGGGGATTCGGTCCTACTCCTGATGGCGAGATTCTTATGCAACAGCCATTCCAACCGGGATTTGCCTCTTTCTCAGATCGTAAGCCAATCCTTATCGGTACTACCTTCAATGAGCTTCAGCGACTCACATACGATAAGCCTGTAACGCTTCAAGAGGCTCGTCAGCAGCTCGTTCCTGTCTTTGGCAACCGTACCGACGAGTATATAAAGGCATTCGACGAGGCATGGCCAAAGCATTCTCCAAACGATTTGCTCTCTGCCGACCGTCTTTTCCGTCCGAAGACAATCATCACGGCCGACTATATTTCAGCTAATCGTCCTGCACCTACATACATGTATATGTTCACTTGGAAATCGCCTGTGCATCAAGGCTCTGTTCACGGACATGAACTGAAGTTCGTCTTCAACACCTTGCATCGTGCCGGTCGCGACCTTCCTAATCCAACGGCAGATGATCAGAAGCTTGCAGACATAATGAGCACCGTATGGTCAAACTTTGCCCATACAGGCAATCCTAATGCAGAAGGACTTCCTGCTTGGAAGCCTTACGACGCAGAGAATGGCGAGATGATGATTTTTGACTACAACTGCTATCTGCGTCATAATCCAGATCGCAAGCTCGAAGAAATCATCGACGACTGCTGTTTCCAACAGCTGAAGGAGTTTCGCGAGAAGCAGGCTGCAAAAAAGTAATGTCAATTACGAATTACAAAGTACGAATTACAAAGTTACCTTTTTTCCGTCGAAAGGATTGAGCGACAGAAACTAAATAGGTAATTAGTAAATATTAAATATACAATAAAAACAAAAAACATGGAGAATTTTGAAACAACAAACTCAAATGAGTTGAAGGTAACTGAAACTATTAGAGAAAACATCACCGCTGGCATGAAATGGGCAAATTTCCTTACCATTCTCATGTGTATTGGAGTATGTTTTATGATCTTGGCAGGAGTCATGATTATGTTAGGATCAGCAGTAGTACCTGCTGGGATGCCAGGTATTATGGGATTTATGGGAGTGTTCTATATTTTGATAGGTGCTGGTTACATCTATCCAATTAAGTTGTCTTTTGCAGGTATGCGTAATGTAAGGGATGCTTTCGATCATGATTCACAGGAAGATCTCGAAGAAGCTGCCATCAATTTGAGGAAACTCCTGAAATTCATTGGTATCTTGGTTATTGTCATAATAGTATTTTCAATCATCCTGACACCTATTATGATTGCAGCAAGTGCTCTCTCTGCTGCTGGAATGTAAATATCGTAAATCAATGGAACAATATCCACGACAAGAAATCGTGCTTTCTTTTCTTAGGGAGCACGATATTCCTTTTGAATGCTATAATCATCCAGAAGGCAAGACAATAGAAGAGGCAAAGCGATGGTGGAAGGATGATGGTAGTGTGCATTGCAAGAATATCTTCATGCGCAATCATAAGGGAAATAAGCACTATCTTATCTGCTACCATTGCGACCATGATTTTGACATCCACGACCTTGAGGCTCGTCTGAAGGCAACATTACAGGCTCAGGGATTGCCTTCGTGCGGAAAGCTCAGTTTTGCATCTCCAGAGCGCATGATGAAGTATCTCGGTCTTGAGCCTGGTAGCGTATCTCCTTTTGGTCTCATCAATGATACCGAGCACCACGTTCATCTCTTCCTTGATGCTTGTCTCAAGGATGCAGAGACTCTCAGTTTTCATCCCAACGACTGCCGAGGCACGGTTGTTATCCGTCGTGAGGATTTCGAGAAGTATTTGAAGGTGGTGGGGAATAGTTATGAGTATATTTAGCCTACCCAGTCCCTTCGGCCCCTCACCCGTCACTTTGTGACACCCTCTCCCAAAGGGACGAGGGAAAAGTTACTTTTGTTCGCTAAAAGACGTGATTTGAAATACTAACTTCCTCCTCGCCCCTTGGGGAGAGGATGCCCGTAGGGCAGGTGAGGGGCCGGGAGCGTTTTTAATCCATCGGATACCTCACTCCCCATTCCTTCCTCAGCTCATCCATCTGCTTCATAATGGCAAGTGTTTCCGCATGAGGCATCATAGGGGATTCGAGAAGCCTCTGCTCAATGCAACGCTTGCACTCAAATACCTGATACTCATAGCCTGTCACCATATCGGCAGGCTTTTTGTATGTTGCCACGAGCTCGTAGTTGCGATAAACCTCCACAAGCTCTGGGCAATTCACGTTATCAACACGGATATAGCCATCTACACCACTTATAATACCCTGACGGTCATTGAGGCACAAGGCACCAGATTGCAGATTAGCCATCTTGCCGTCAGCGTATGAAAGGGAGATACACTCGTGCATATCCACTCCCGTCTCGCCCATGTGTACGTTAGTCACGGTTCGGATGATGTCTGTACCGAAATACATTCGTGCGAAGTTAAGGCAATACACACCAAGGTCGAGTAGGGCACCACCACACAATTCCGGGCGAACGATACGTTCCTTATGCTCCATCATATAACAGAGCGTGGCGGTAAGCACGCGAGGCGCACCGATAATGCCGCTCTGCATAATCTCCTTAACCTTATGTGAAAGAGGCATGTAGCGCGTCCATATAGCCTCCGTAATGAAAAGGTTCTTCTGTTTTGCAAGCGAAAGAAGTGCCTCTGCTTCACGCGCATTAGCAGTAAAAGCCTTTTCCACCAGACAAGGCTTACCATGCTCTAATGCAAGGCGCGTATGCTCATAGTGATGTGAATGCGGCGTTGCGATGTAGATAAGATCCACATCCGCATCGCTCACCAGTTCCTCATACGAACCGTAAGCCTTTTTGATAGACCATTTCTTGGAAAAGTCCCTTGCTTTTTCAATACTACGCGAAGCTATTGCGTAAACCTCGCAATCCTGTGGTTTTGCCTGAAGTGATAAGGCCATCTTCTCTGCAATCCATCCTGCACCTATAATTCCGATTCTCATATTTTAGGTTCTTAATAGTTATTACGGCGACAAATTTAGTGATTTTTCCCGACTTGCAAGAATTTTTTTCAATAAATCTTATAAAAAGCTTCTCTGTTCCAGATTTTTATTGTAATTTTACACTCGAAATTCCCAAAAGGTAATTAGTAATTTGTAATTCGTAATTAATTTTATGAACCGTATTCTATTATTCTTCACGGCATTGTGTATAACTGTACCATATATCAGTCGTGCGCAGTCACAGTCACTTCCCAATCCATTGAAATGGGAGAAGAAGGGTGGGGAAGTAACCTCTCTCGCTGAATGGAACGAGCGTCGTAACGAGATAGCATCCCTTATTCAAGAACATGAGATTGGCATCATCCCAGAGGTGAAGCGCGAGCAGATCAAGGCTCGTATGGATAACGACACTCTCTTCGTCACCATAACCGTGGGCAAGGAATCGCTCACCCTTTCATCGCATATCCAGTACCCGAAGACTGGCAAGGCGCCTTATCCGCTATTGATAGGCAGTAGCCGAATTTCTCTGCCCGATACGCTTACTCATTCGCGCCCTGTGGCACTTATGAACTACAACGAGCGACAGGTAAACGGCTATTCGCAGTTCCGTGGCGATACTTGCCGTACCAACTATGGATTCGTGCGACTCTATCCCGAACTCATTGACAATGGAGCGTACAGTATGTGGGCATGGGGATTCCAGCGCATCATCGACGGTCTTGAGCTTCTCGGCCCAGAGGTTACGAAGATTGACACAAAGCATATAGGTGTTACTGGATGTTCGTATGCCGGTAAGATGGCGCTCTTCTGCGGTGCTTTCGATCCTCGTGTGGCATTGGTCATAGCTCAGGAACCTGGAGGCGGTGGTGCTGCTGCGTGGCGTGTATCGCATACCATAGAGGGCGTTGAGGATCTCGACAAGACCGATTACCATTGGTTCAAGCATAGCCTCAAGGAGCAGTTTCATGGCGATAGTGTCTATCAGTTGCCATACGACCATCACGAGTTGTGTGCCCTTGTCTGTCCGCGAGCTTTCCTCATGCTTGGCAACACCGACTACAAATGGCTTGCCGATGAATCTGGCTATGTCTCTGTCAATGCAGCTATGAGGGTATGGGAGCGTTTCGGTATAGCCGACCGTATGGGCTATTCCATCAACGGCAAGCATCCGCATTGTCAGTTGCCTGAAGAGCAGTTTCCAGAGGTTCTTGCCTTCATCGACCGTTTCCTCTTCGAGAAGCCAGTCAGCACGGCAGGCATCCGCAAGGCAGAGATGTTTGAAGGCAAGGTTGATTTGAAGAAGTGGATTAACTTTTAATTACTAATTACGAATTATTCGCAAGCTCATCAAGCTATGCAAGTTCCTAATTACCTATTTAGTTTCTGTCGCTTAATTTTTTTGGCTGAAAAAAGTAACTAGGTACTTCGTAATTAGTCATTCGTCATTAACATTATGTCAAACATTATATTAATAATTGCAGTTGCGATAATCATCGTTTTCTGCATCTTCGTGTATAACAGTCTCATTCAGCTCTCGAACAAGGTGAAGGAGGCATTCTCTACGATGGATGTGTATCTGAAACAGCGTTTTGACCTCATTCCTAACCTCGTAGATACCGTTAAGGCTTATGCAAAGCATGAGGCTGATACGCTTGAGGAACTTACCAAGCGTCGTGCCGGTGTGGCTTCCAATGACATTGACGGCAAGATAGATGGTGAGATGCGCATTGGCGAGGCTCTGAGCCGTATTCTTGTGGTTGTAGAGAAATATCCAGAACTCAAGGCAAGCGAGAATTTCCTTGACCTGCACAAGCGCCTTGTGAAGGTTGAGGAGGATATTGCCTATGCACGACGTTACTATAACGGTAGCGTAAGGCAGTATAACGACAAGTGCCAGATGTTCCCTTATAACATCATCGCAGGAATCTTCGGATTCAGGGCAAAGAAGATGTATGAGATTCTGAATGCAGCGGAGAGGGAGGTGCCAAATGCATAGGCTATACCGATTGCTGTTCTCATTTGCCTTGTTGTTGGTGAGTGCCTGCGCATTTGCCGACTTGGGTGGCTTCTATTATGAGAAGGTGAAGTACGAGGCATACGTCCACAAGAATAACGAATGGGACGTGAAAGAGACCTTCGTAATCAACTTTCTTGAACCTCGTCACGGCTTCTATCGCTTCATTCCTATCAAGTTCAGCCTTTGGCATAATGCGAAGGATGCTTGGGGAGATATGAAGCCAACAGCATTCCCTTACATCGTAGATATTGACGATGTAGAAGTGACTGGCGGTCCTATTCATGAGCAGAAAGAGGAAATGGGCAACTATGTCATAATGATTGGTGATGAGGACAGAACGGTTGAGGGCTTGCAGACCTATGTCATAAGCTATAAGTTCAAGTATCCTGACGATCGTTTATCTACTAAAGATCTGCTGTTTCACACCATTCTCGGAGCTGATATGAATGAGGAAATTAGGCATTTCGACTTCAGAATTGAGTTTGAAAAGCCATTGCCCCAGATGTCGGTGGATAGTCTGAGATGGTATAGCGGAGTGTATGGAAATCTGAATAACATCATACCTATTGAGTATGAGGCTACTCCTTTGTACATAGCTGGTGAGTGCGATTCTATACAGCCTAATCACGCCATTACAGCCTATATGGACTTGCCAGAAGGCTATTACGAGGGCGTAGAGAAGGTGAATTATTTCTGGCACTACCTATGGCTTGCGTTGACCGTGGTATGTATGCTCGTCATCATCTACCGTGCATTTGCGATGGATAGAGGTCGTAGCGTGGTTAAGACGATTGAGTTCTATCCTCCAGATGGAATCTCAAGTGCGGAGGTTGGTGTCATAATTGATAATAGTGCTGATGTAGGTGATATTTCATCGCTTATCCCCTGGTTTGCTGAGCAAGGCTATCTGAAGATTGAGGAGAATCAGTCTAAGAAGATTGAACTTACTAAATTGCAGAACCTTCCAAAGGATGCTCCGACGTATCAGAAAAAACTGATGGAATTATTCTTCCCTAATGGTAAAAAAACAGTGAACCTCAGTCAGTTGGGTGATAAATCCGCACAAATGAGTGAAGTGAAGTCGGCACTAAAGAAAGTGTTTGACGAAGATGGCAAGAAGAAACTCGTAAAGCTTGACTCATGGGTATTCTTGTACCTTCTCTTGCTGTTGTTCGGTACACTCACAATAGCCACAAACACCGTGCATTTCTTCTCTTTCGATGAGTTGATTTTCTCGGGTATTGTATGGGTAGTTCCTTCTGCATTAGGACTATCATTGCGCCTGTCGGGTAGTGATTCCGACCTCTATACGTCAGCTTGGAAACGTACCTCATACTTCCTTTTGAAGTTCGTCATAATGCTTGTGTTAGCCTTGACGTATAGCGAGGAATTAGTGGATTACGGATGTCCTATGGCTAAATGGGAGATATTTGCGTTCTTCCTTGCTAATTTCCTTACCGTAGAGCTATGCGGACGCTTCAATCTTAACACCGACTACCGCATCGACATGATGGGGCGTTTGCTCGGTTTCAAGGAGTTTATCGAGACTGCAGAGAAGGATAACCTTGAGCGATTGCAGATGGAGGATGCGAAGTATTTCTATCGCGTTCTGCCTTACGCTATGGTGTTCGGCTTGGCAAAGACATGGGCAAGGAAGTTCAAGACCATCACCGTAGAAAAGCCTGATTGGTATTCTACCTACGGAGTATATAGTGGAACAAACTTAACGAATCACCTGGTTAGCAGCGTAAACGATACGGTGCGCAGCCACATTTCCTCATGCTCTCACAGCTCTTCTCATGGAGGAGGGCATCATGGTGGTGGCTTCTCCGGAGGAGGTGGAGGAGGCGGTGGCGGCGGCAGCTGGTAAGCCGTCACCAGGCTTCCCGATTATACCGGGCTATCCGGTCACCCCGGAAATTCCGGCTAACCTGGTAACTCCGGTCTCTCCGGCTTAACCATCCTCCTCAGCGCCTCCACTTCCCTTTGTAGGCTTGCCACCTGCGTCTTTAGCGTAGCATTTTCTGCCTCTAACTGGGCGATAATCTGCTTCTGCGTACCGCGCATATCAAGTCGTGCCGCAGTCATGCGTTCACGCACACCACCTTCTTCCACAAACTCTCGGTCGCGTTTCTCAAGGAAATTTGTCAGCGCTCTATCCACCATGTGGCACAGGCAGATAGCCGTGTTGCACATTTCTTCGTCAGTCCATTTCTGATAGAACGGATGGAAATCCTTATCATCACTATGCTCCTTGCAGAAAGCCCTCAGTCGGTCAAAACGGGGCTTATTTCCCTCTGCCCACTCTGTCAAGCCATACTGTTTAAGATAGTCCATGTAATCTTCAAGCAATTCCTGATTACTGCCCCTCGCAATCCCCAGAAGCTTGATCTCCACCTCGAATGAAGTCTGACCATCAGTAAGTCCTTCGGCGATATTCTGCTTTATTGAACGTGCTGCTTGCACCATCTGATCAACGGTTCTATCACCATACTTAGGCAGAAAACGCTCGCAGAAAGCCTTTGTCAACTGCACAAGAACATCACTCTTCCTGTAGAAGAAAAGAGACATATATACAGTCCTTTTCCTCATCACGCTTGGCGTACCATCCTGATAACACTTCAGTTCTATGTTTTTGTGGTTGGTCATAATGTTCTTATTTAGGTTGTTTTTTTGCGAAAATACAAATAATCGACAAATTCTCCAAATATTTTATGCAAAAACTAACAAATACAAGCTTTTTCGAAACGATTCCTTGCTAAAACACCTCAGATGGGGTGGTTTCAAAACACCTCATGTTCTTTACATTCCAACCTCATCCATATTGTTTCCGACCTGACACGATAATTTGTCGGGTCAGCTTCTCGTCTTTATTTGCATAATAGACGGTGTGGGTTGAAACCGAGTGGTTGAGGGAGGGGCGAATCACCACCACTTTGTTCTTGACCACACAAAACCACCGTGCTGATTTAACACTATGGTTTATGAGTCCGTGTTTCACGGAGTCATCTCTTCAACGGCTTGTCTGATAAAATATAGATAGCATCGCGATTTGCGATGTTATCTTATCTGGAACATAAATTCTTCTTTCTGATGAAACACGTGGAATTATAACACAAGTTGAACCTATTGGCTGTGTGATTTGGGGCAAAGAGAGTTGGAGTATCTGCAAATTTTCTTATACCAACAGTTTGTTGTTAATAGTTTTGAGTGCGTTTAGGGGTGATCGTGGGGGTAGGATTTCAACTGCAAAGTTACAAAATTTTTCTCACATATTCAAATATTTCATCTGCTTTTTTTCTTCTGCCGTTCGCAAAATTTCCGTCATTAACGTCATTAGTCATTTTCGTCATTAAGCGAGTTGATGACGGGCGAAAATCGGCTATATAGTAAATATAATTTTTTACATTTACTATATAGAGGCAAAAATTCCCCCCACGCACTTCCCTTAATGACGAAAATGACTAATGACTAATGACGGAAGTGCAGAAACGCGGGATTGACCTTTCTGAAAATTTCTCTCTGTGTATCAATGAGTTACGAATGTAAAATGTAATTTCTTGAAAAATGACATGAAAAAAAACATGTTACTTCGTGGTTTTCGGAGAAAATTGTTATAACTTTGCACTCGGGGATTTGGGTGATAGGTGTTAGGTGATGGCGGTCACGCTTTCCAATCAAGGGCCACGAAAGGAAAGCAAAATGAAAAATGAACAATGAAAAATTATAAAATACAGTTTACGCTTTCCAATCAAAGACCACGAGCGGAAAGTAAATGAAAAATGAAATATACGAGATAGGCTTTTCTGGTAATGGCCATACTCGAAAATACTAACTTGTATTTTTCATTTTTCATTGTTCACTTTTCATTTAAGCAGTTCCCTTGCAAGTCCGTTCCAAATCCGTTGCAAATCCCATTCAAATCCCTTCCTTGTATGGGAGATTCAATGGCGACAAAGGGGCAATAAATGAAAAGTGAAAAATGAAAAATTAAAAATACTCTGCGACTTCGCGGCTTTGCGTTTGAAAAAACAAGGCGATATTAATGTGATATTGGTGACAATTAATGTTCACACAGGTAGTGGAACGTGTTATTTCGGAGTAATTATACGTTATGGGCGATTGCTTTGGGCATGTTGTGTGAAACAAAAATGCCCCGACTGTCATCACGACAGTGGAGCATTTTTATGTTTAACTCATAAACCTTCAGAGGAAGGAAGCATTGCGCTTTTTATTGTTATCCTAATGAGTTAAGCACTAATCTTTTACCTAAAATAACTAAAACCTAAACTATTATTCTACTAACCTAAACAATTTCAATTTTCAAAAGCGTCATTCAGGAATGTTACCAGAAGAATAACTTCTTTTTTCCTTTTTTGACGATGCAACGTACAAAAGCACCTCGCACTAAGGATATCAAGCAATTTGACTGCAAGCCAGAGCTTGTTTCTTATTTCCGAGTGCAAAGGTAGTAAGTTTTTTCTGTGTGCGCAAACAATTTTAAATTATTTGTACGTTTTTCTTTGTTTACTTGATAAACATCAAGTGATGTGTACGCACACACAACTATAATTCATCAATTTCTTCATCCAATACAATCTGTGATTCAACTGCCTCTTGCTGTTTCCTTGCGGTTTCCTGAATAGCCGAATCATGCCCTGTCAATGCAGCGAAGGGGGCAAACTGTGCTGCCCTCATGTACATCGACATCCGCGGGTGTTCCTTTGACACGTGATGCGGATGATTTATTATGTCGTCGTATTTGCCCATAATTTCATTTACCATGTACCATTTACAATGTACAATTTTTGTCGTCGGCTAATAAATTGTACATTGTAAATGGTAGATTGTACATGTTCTATGCCTTATGCCCTCCAATCTGGTTGTTCCTGTCTCTTGCCGTTGCACCGTCAGAGAAACTAGTGCCTTTGAGAATCGCATTCTTGCCAAACCGATGCTTGATGGCTATAAGTGCTTCCTGCATCTTACGCTCCTTATCCCGTTCGGCATTCCGCTTTTTCTCTTCATTGGCAAGCGCCTCATAGTCGGTGAAGAGGTCAAGCTGAACAGGTGCCTTTTCCCTGTTTCTTGCTTCCGTTTCGCTAATGATGTTATTGGTAGTGATATTCAGTCGGCGGATAAGCAAGTCGTGATCAACGATTCTGTCATACAATGACATCACGGCATCTATAATCTCCTTGCTCGAAGAAGAATAGCCTTGCAGGTTTGCCGTACCATGCGCGTGTTTCGGAACGGCACGCCCATAATAATCCATCACGACATTGCCCTGGTATCTTGCCAAAACATCAGGATGTTCAAGACTCTCCCGGTCAAAGCCAATCGTTAGCACAAGCTGATTGGTGACAAGTCGCTTCTCTACCAAGTCAAGGCTAATGGCATCTGCCATTTCCATAACCACGTTTCTTGCCTTTTCGAATGTGTAAGGATCCTGAAGCACTTGTCCACTGCTCATCGAATTTGTTTCAGGCCTATAAGCCTTGATATGCTCCATTCCGACAGGTTCCCAGCCCCAGGCATGATCAATAAGCAGTTCGGCATTCACTCCAAAGAGCCGATACAGCAACCGCTCATTATTAATAGAGGTGCGTGCGATGTCGCCCATTGTCTCGATGCCATACATAGCGAGCTTGTTGGCTATGCCTCTGCCAACTCGCCAAAAGTTTGTAAGTGGACGATGATCCCACAATAGTTTCCTGTACGACATTTCGTCGATCTCCGCAATACGTACCCCATCCTTATCGGCAGGAATATGCTTTGCCACAATATCCATAGCCACCTTGCATAGGTACAGATTTGTGCCAATACCAGCGGTTGCCGTGATGCCTGTATTCTTCAGCACATCGCTAATCATAGTCCTTGCAAGCTCGTGGGCAGTCATCTTGTATGTGCCGAGATAAGCCGTTACATCCATAAACACCTCGTCGATAGAATATACGTGGATATCCTCTGGAGCAATGTATTTGAGGTAAATCTGATAGATGCGAGTGCTGTAGTTGATGTAGAAAGCCATGCGAGGCACGGCACGAACGAAATCAAGTTCCCAGTCGGGGTGTTTCTTTATCTCATTATCGTCAGTAGATTTGCCTGTGAAGCGAAAGCTCGGAATGTTCATCTTTCGCTCATTGTTCACCTCTCTGACACGCTGTACGGCCTCGAACAATCGGGCACGACCACCTATGCCATAAGCCTTTAGCGAAGGTGATACGGCAAGACAAATGGTTTTCTCCGTCCTGCTCTCATCAGCCACCACAAGGTTTGTGGATAAGGGATCGAGACCGCGTTCTACGCATTCCACGGAAGCATAGAATGATTTCAGGTCAATGGCTATGTATGTTCGTTTGCTCTCTGACATAGTATGCAGATACAAAATTACATATTTTTTCACATAACACCAAATCTTTACCTCGGTATTGTGAATTTCACGCTGTATTTTGGCAGACCTGGCGTCGTGAATCGCGACGTCAGCTATTCTCTTTTTTATTTAGAACGCAAAGACGCAGAGAAAAATGAATGAAAAATGAAAAGTGAAAAATACTCTGCGACTTTGCGACTTTGCGTTTGAAATAAGATGTCCTTTGTACGGAATGTAAGTTCCCTAAGTCCATTTTACTGGCTTTGAGGAATAAAAAAGCTATAAAAAAGCGAAAAAATGTCGCAAAGGCTTGTCAATTTGGCAGATTTTTATTATCTTTGCACGGATATTTGGATACAAGATATGAAAACTCCATTACTCGGAATGACACTCGCTGAGCTAAAGGAAGTGGCTCGCTCCCTTGGAATGCCTGCTTTTACCGGCGGACAGATGGCGAAGTGGATCTATGGCTCTCGTGTTCGTGATATTGCAGATATGACGAATATCTCAAAGGCTAATCGCGAAAAGTTAGCTGAGCAGTATTGCATCGGTGTGATGGAGCATATTGATGCCCAGTACTCGGTTGACGGTACTATAAAGTACCTATTCCCTGTGGCTTCAGGCAAGTTCGTGGAAACCGTCTTCATTCCCGACAAGGATCGTGCTACGCTGTGCGTGTCGTGTCAGGTAGGTTGTAAGATGAACTGCCTCTTTTGCCAAACGGGTAAGCAAGGCTTTGAAGGCTCTCTTACGGCAGCTGACATCCTCAACCAGATATACTCACTCCCAGAGGCTGAACGCCTGACCAACATCGTGTTTATGGGACAGGGCGAGCCTATGGATAATCTTGACAATGTGCTTCGCGCAACCGAGGTGCTGACGGCAGAGTGGGGGTATGCATGGAGTCCGAAGAGAATAACGGTGAGCAGCGTAGGTGTGCGCAACAAGCTAAAGCGATTCCTTGATGAGAGCGAATGCCACGTGGCTATCAGCCTTCATTCTCCTATTCCAGAACAGCGTGCTACGCTTATGCCGGCACAGAAGGGTATGGGCATTGAAGAGGTGGTAGAACTGCTAAGGCAATATGACTTCTCACATCAGCGCCGCCTGTCGTTTGAGTACATCGTCTTTGACGGATTGAACGACTCTATGACTCATGCCCGTGCAATAGTCAATCTGCTGAAAGGCTTGGATTGTAGAATAAATCTGATAAGGTTCCACCAGATTCCTGATGTGCCTTTGAAAACTTCCGATGAGAAAAAGATGGAGGTTCTTCGCGATTATCTCACCCAGCATGGCATCTTTACCACGATAAGAGCTTCACGTGGGCAGGATATATTTGCGGCGTGCGGGCTATTAAGTACTAAGAAACAGACCCACCCCCAGCCCCTCCCATAAAGGGAGGGGAGTGGATAGTAGGTTAAACATGGATAATAATTAGCTTTTATGGCTCAATCCTTGGAGGAATA
>CACYXI010000066.1 GCA_902778265.1 uncultured Bacteroidales bacterium
AGGGAGAGAGACATTACCGCTCTGACGCTCGTAGTCGGCTGCGAAACGCTCGAGATAGCCGATAGCAACAGCAGGCTCGTTCATCTTGAGGTGGATACATTTAGACTCACACTGCTTCTCCTGTGGGCATACGCGACCGCATACTGCAGGTAGGGCAGAGGTATTCTTGAGTACCTTGGCTGCTGCAAGGAACTGTCCGCGCTCTATGTTCTTGATGAATGAAGGGATATTGATATTTACAGGACACCCCTCTACACACGCAGGCTTAGCGCAGTCAAGACAACGCTTTGCCTCTGTGAGTGCCATTTCCTTTGTCAATCCCTTGTTTACCTCCTCTAGACGTGTGGTAGCACGATATACAGGATCAAGCTCAGGCATCTTTACGCGCTCAATAGCAGTACGCTCCTTTGGCTTCATGCTCTTGCGAAGCTCTTCACGCCATGGAGCGTTACGGTCGGTAAGTACCTCGATAGGATCGTTTGTTGGATCGTTATCCATTACCACATCGGTAGATTCCTTGATACCGTTCATCACATCCTCATAGATGTGCTCCTCGATATGTTCCATTTCCTCAAGCTCTGCACGCTTGAAAGTACTCATGCGCTTGAACATCTCATCCCAGTCAACGAGTGCACCGTCGAACTCAGGACCATCGATGCAGACGAACTTTGTCTTGCCACCGATTGTGAGACGACATGCACCGCACATACCTGTACCATCAACCATGATAGTATTGAGGCTGACATCGGTAGAGATACCGTATTTCTGTGTCATAAGACAAGAGAACTTCATCATGATAGGAGGACCGATGGCAAACGCCTTATCGATGTGCTCCTGCTGACAGAATTTCTCGATACCAACTGTCACAACGCCCTTCTCGCCCTTTGAGCCGTCGTCGGTCATGATGATAACCTCATCAGAAGACTCACGAATCTCATCTTCCATGATTACGAGTTCGGCTGTACGACCAGCGATAACTGAAAGTACGCGGTTTCCGGCAGCCTTAAGACCACGGATGATTGGAAGCATAGGAGCAGCACCAAGTCCACCGCAAGCACAGATTACCGTACCGAAGTTCTCGATGTGAGTAGGATTTCCGAGAGGACCTACGAGATCCTCAATAGTGTCACCAGCCTCCTTGCGGCATAGCTTTGTTGATGACATACCCACTTCCTGAATTACGAGGGTGATGGTACCACGCTGGATGTCCGCATCAGCGATGGTGAGAGGCATACGCTCTGAGTGCTTGTCAACACGCACGATGACGAAGTTGCCAGGCTTACGGCTCTTTGCAATAAGCGGAGCCTCAATCTCCATGCAGAATACTTTTTCGGAGAATTGTTTCTTGGAAACGATTTTGAACATAAGGTTTTTGTAGAAGACCCACCCCCTTGCCCCTCCCATAAAGGGAGGGGAGTAGATACCTTTTTCCGCTGAGTGGGAAGTTAAAATTTTAGATTGGTTACTATTCAGAAAAGCCCAACACCAAAGTTGTATAACTATTCCCCTCCCTTTATGGGAGGGGCAAGGGGTGGGTCTTTTTATTTTACTTAATAATCTCGCATCCCATATAAGGCACGAGTGCCTTTGGTACGCGGATGCCTTCCTCAGTCTGGAAGTTCTCAAGGATAGAGGCAACGATACGTGGGAGAGCGAGGGCAGAACCGTTGAGAGTGTGGCAAAGCTCTGTCTTCTTTGTCTCGGCATTGCGGTAACGGCACTTCAGACGGTTTGCCTGGTATGTGTCGAAGTTTGATACTGATGAAACCTCAAGCCAACGCTTCTGTGCCTCAGAGTAAACCTCGAAGTCGTAGCAGATAGCTGATGTGAATGAAGCATCACCACCACAGAGACGGAGAATACGATATGGGAGTTCGAGCTTCTTGAGAAGTCCCTCAACGTGTGCGAGCATTTCCTTGTGTGACTCTGCACTATGCTCAGGCTTGTCTATGCGTACGATCTCAATCTTTGAGAACTCATGCAGACGGTTAAGACCACGAACATCCTTACCGTAAGAACCAGCCTCACGACGGAAACACTGTGTGTATGCGCAGTTCTTGATAGGGAGATCCTTCTCGTCGAGGATAACGTCACGATAGATGTTGGTTACAGGAACCTCTGCTGTTGGGATAAGGTAGAGGTCGTCAATCTCACAATGGTACATCTGACCTTCCTTATCTGGAAGCTGACCTGTGCCATAACCAGAAGCTGCATTTACAACTGTTGGTGGCATGATCTCTGTATAACCAGAAGCACGAGCCTCGTCGAGGAAGAAGTTGATGAGGGCACGCTGCAAACGAGCACCAAGACCAATATATACAGGGAAACCGGCACCTGTAATCTTAACGCCGAGGTCGAAGTCGATGAGATTGTATTTCTTTGCAAGTTCCCAGTGAGGGAGCTTTGCTGTCTCAACAACAGGATTAGCATCCCAGTTGCCTACGGTGTCCTTACCGATGACGCACTCCTTGAGGTTAGACTTTACAACCCAGTTGTCCTCAGCGCAGTTGCCTTCTGGTACCTCGTCGTAAGGGATGTTAGGAATCTGGCAGAGTAGGGTAGTAAGCTCCTTCTCAGCAGCCTCCATCTCGTCCTGCATAGCCTTTGATTCGTCCTTGAGGGCAGCAACGGTCTTCTTAGCCTCTTCGGCCTCGTCCTTCTTGCCTTCCTTCATCAGACGGCCGATGTTGCCGGCAGCCTTTTTCTGCTCTGCAAGAAGACTATCCATCTTCTGCTGCGCCTCACGACGCTTCTTGTCAACGGCAATCACGTTGTCAATAGCCTCACGAGCACCTTTGAAATTCTTCTTCTCAAGACCTGCAATTACGCGCTCGGTCTCTTCTGTTATAAGTTTGAGTGTAAGCATTTTTGTATTTTATTTTTTTGTATTTTTATTTTTTTGTATTTTTATTTTTTACAATATATAAGGTGCAAAAGTAATGATTTTTTTTTACAATCAAGCAATTTTCCATGAAAAGTTACACGAGATAGTCCATTTCTAATGGTTTTAGCGCACCTCTTGCTATTGTTTTGTACATTTCGCCCAATGTTGCGAAACGCTGAACGCTATTGAGCGCAGCGTGACGGAGCGATAATGATTCATCCTTTAAGGCTGTTATTGCCTGGTCGATGAACTCGTTAATGTCGCGCTCGTTTGGCGACATATTGCGTGAGAACAAGCGTGACAATATGTTGAAGCCGATGAGTCGAGGTAGGGTAGCCTGTTCTGCAAGCAACTGGAATGCCATATCACTTGCATAGTTTACGTATTGCAGAAGATTCATTACGAGCAGTTCGGCAATCTCCTGTGAACGTACTTGTTCTATCCAGATTGTAGCAATGTCGCTCTCGAACTTCTCCGCTGGCATAATGAGGGTAGCAAGAATCTTGCATTCGCGAATATCCTCTTTCCATAGTGCTATGGCAAGGTCATAGTCCTTTCCGTATGGCTCTGCCATTTCCTTGAGATGCAATAGGTTTGCACCCCAGTTAAGGTGATATTCAAGTCCCTTGTCACGAAGCGACTGTGCCGTTACTCCATTCATCAGAAGTCGGAACGACTGCTTGATGTGTTTGAGATTTTCTTCTGTTGTCATAATCTTTACCCTTTACTTTACTCTTTCCCCTCTACTCTTTACACTATACTCATCGCTATACCTCAGCATCTGCTCATCAAGTGCCTCGTCGTATGAAACGACAACATCCTTGATAGTCTCGCCATCCTTTATGAGAGTGAGCTTTGGATTGAGGAATCCCTTGTATGGTGCAATATTCAGATGCTCGTATCGGTTGAGTATTTCCTTATGGAGTTCTGAGTTCAGTTTCACTCCGTATGTTTCAACTATATTGCGTGCAGCCTCAAGGTCGCCTTCACTCTTTATTCGCTGAATCTCGGCAAGGAGGGTAGCGAAGAGTTCACGAAGGCGCGAGTAATCGTTGATTTTGAGATATGTCTTTTGGCTGACGGACATACCGTCAGCAACAGGGATGTCTTTCTTTACAAGCTCAATAGCGCCGTCGGCGTGAGCGTATGCCCAGTTGGCTATCAAGGCACGGTTTCGCATGTGTGCCTCCTCTATGTTGTCGCCAAGCTTAATGCGGACACATTGTGTGAGGAGACCGTTCATCAAGTATGTGTAATACTGCGACTTATAAGCCTCTGCATCATCAAGAAGTTTAAGTTCTACGAGCTTTGAATCTGCGATGTAATAAAGTCCGAAGAGGTCTGCGCGAGCCTCTTCTATCGTACTGCTGTAATTCTTTAGAGCATTCGGATCTGTACCAGGAAGAAGTTGCCCACTTCCATGACCAAGACATTCGTGAAGGTCGGTATGGAGGTCGTCGCAACGGTCTCCATATTTACGAACCATTGCCACAACATCCTTGTCAATAGCAAACTCATCAAGGAAACCGTTTCCCTTGCTTGCCTCGTTATAGGCATGGGTGATGTTGCTTATGGTTATACTCTTAGATCCATATTGAGCACGAATCCAATCGGCATTCGGCAAGTTAATGCCAATGGCAGTAGAAGGATATTCATCACCTCCGAGCATAGCCGCACAGATTACGTTGGCAGTCACGCCCTTAACCGTCTTCTTGCGGAAGCGTGGATCTACAGGCGAATGATCCTCAAACCATTGTGCATTCTGGCATATTGTCTGAGTGCGATGGCAAGCCTCCAAATCCTTGTATTCCACGATTCCCTCCCACGAAGCCTTGATGCCGAGAGGATCGCCATACACCTCAATGAATCCGTTGATGAAGTCTATGTTTCCTTCAAGTTCCTTTAGCCATTCAATAGAATAGCGGTCGAATAGACGGAGGTCGCCAGTCTTGTAGTATTCAATGAGCAAGCCGATAATCTTGCGTTGCTGATCGTTCTCTGCATATTCAGAAGCCTTGCCAAGATTCTCTACGATATGCTCAATGATGTCGGAATACTTTCCACCAATACGCCATACATCCTCATGAAGCGAACCGTCTGCATCCTTTACGAGGGTTGAGTTAAGACCGTATGAAGGAGGCTCTGGATCGTTCTTGTCGGATAGGGTAGAGTAGTAATCCTCCACTTCCTGCTGCGATACATTCTCGTAGTAGTTGCAGGCAGAAGTCTTGATAAGGTCTTCGTTGTCTGCCTTGTTTACTCGCTTAGGTAAGATGTTCGGATTAAAGATGATAGGAGTAATCTGTTTGAGTATTTCCTCTGCATCCTCTCCGAGAGTCTTACGGACAATATCCTCAAAGAACGTCTGCGAGAACTCTGGCTTGAACTTCTCGCAACCATAATGATGATAGATGCCGTTAGAGAACCATACACGCTTCAGATACTCCGTGAGCTTGTCGAACTCAGAAGTACCTGCAAGGTCATTCTTATGAGTGGTGTAAATTCTCTCAAGAGTGCTGCGGATAAGCAGGTTGTACTTGCCAAACTGGTCAAAGGTGATATTCCTTCCCCAGAGTGTGGCTTCTGAGAGATAGTAGATGTATAGCTTTTGATTAAGGGATAATGCCTCGAAACCAGGTAGCTGGTATCGTAGCATCTGTATGTCGGCGAAGCGTTCGCCCTGATATTGAAAGTTATTCTTCATTTTTCCTGTTTATTTCAAGGAGCAAAGTTAAGAAAAAAAAATGATACCACCAAAATTTTTCATGTTTCCTTGGCTTTGTCAGGGAATTTGATTAATATAATTCACTTGTAACTCCCATGTAATTCCCTTGCAAATCCCTTCCAAATCCCATTTCATGGGAGTGAAGGAAGAGCGGATCAGAAGCGAAGGAGAAGCGAAGGGGAAGCGGATTTGAAGAAAACGAAAAAAGAAGAGCGAAAAAATGAAATACGGATTTCAAAAAAACTTTTTCGCAATAATCCTACATACCTACACAGGCACCTGTGCAATTTGTTGACGCACAAAAACTTGCAGCGTTTTCAAATATACAACAAACCTACACTAATCCTACACTAAACCTACACCAAATCTGAATTTTTCAAGAAATTCAGATTAATTGATAATTTATAATGAATAATAGATAATTTAGATAGTAATTGAGCGTTAAAATGCGGAAAGTGTGTAGGTTTAATGTAGGATTAGTGTAGGTTTGGCTGATATTTGAAATCCGTGTAACACATTAAACTTCTGAAAGTTACAAAGGTCGTCGTGTAGGTATGTAGGATTATTGCAAAAAAGTTTTTTCTGAATGCGAAAAGTGGCTCACGTTATCAAATTAAAAATCGGAGAAAAAACAAGGCGGATTGTTTTGTAGTAAACTGATTTATTTGTATCTTTGCAGAAAAAAAGACGTTTAAAAGTTTATGATGAAGAAATTAACGGTTATTATTGCTTTAGTGCTATGTGTAGGCTCAGCTAAGGCTCAGTACGAAAAGAGAGCATGTTATTTTCGTCCTTATATGGGTTTTCTGTTCTCAAATATGGAGTCGAAGGCATTTAGAAGCGACATGGATCAAAAATGGAAGTTTAATATGACATTGGGTGGTCAGTTAGAGTGGCAGGCCATGAATTCATCTTCTTTGCTTATTGACGTAAACTACCGACGTCAGGGATGCTCTCTTGATTATAAGGGAAATGATGACCATGAGGAGAAAGTTACCAAGATGACAGTTGACTATTTATGTTTTGGCTTGCAATGGAAAATGTATCTTCGTCCAAATTTCTCTGCCAGAGTTGGTGTTGAACTAATGAATAAGATTGGTGATCTTACTACTCATTATTGTGTGCAGAATAAGGATGTGTCTGTGAACGAAGAAGAAAGAGAACATGTGGATGATATTATGGACCAAACTACGTGGAGTGTTCCTGTTGGTCTCTCGTATGAATACAAGAATTTCACTATAAGTGCTACTTATCATCTGGATGGACAACGTATTTCAGAAGCTCTTTCCTCTGATGACAATACACGTAGTGCGTGGAGTTCGAAACGTGAGCCTGTTTATTTTAAGGCATTTGATTTGACCTTAGGATATACAATTCCATTGAAGAAGAGAAAATGACGTGATGTTATTTGGGCAACTTTTGGGCTGTATATATAAGCGTGAGTTTATATATTAGAATACCTATTATGATAAATAGATAATTCTTGAAGACATAACCTACCACTAGATATGTGGTGTACATCGCGGAATTTTTATGAAACGCAAAGGCGCAGAGACGCAAAGAGTTTTTCGTTCATTCTTTTTATGTTCAGAAAAAACTCTGTGTCTTTGCGTCTCTGTGTTAATTATAATACAAATACAAATAGAGCTTGCTGATAAACGAAATTGTCCCCTGTTCTAAGAACTCTCAGAACAGGGGACAAAAAAAATTGATTGTCTCACGACAACCAATCTTTATTAACCTTAATAATCTAATACCATGAAAAACACAATGCAAAGGTACGAATAATTTTCGAACTTGCAAGAGTTTTATATATTTTTCTTTTCATTTTTTGCACTAATTAAATGTTTTACCGTTCCATTTAAGATTTGTTTGCAAAATCACTGGTAAAAACGCTTTCTTTTCATCGGAACTCATTAACGGCATTGAGAACTCTAAATTTAGTTGTTTGGAGTTTTTTTTGTCAATACTCGCCAATGTCATCTTGATTTCCTGTGTTTTGATTATTTCCTCAAAACGAGCCTCTGAAATGCTATCTGGTCTTGCAAGCTTAGCCTTGTCGGTAAGATCGAGCGTAGAGAGCCAAGTCCAGTTCTTGTCATAGATTTTCACGCTACTCTCCCCTTCTGGAGCCTTATAGGTGGAAATGACACAAAAGACGGAATCGCCTTCGGATGGCAGTATGGCATATTCCTGTGTGAGTGTCTTAGAAGGATTGAACACGATAAGTTCTGGTGTGAGATGAGTGATGCTTACGGTTCCGCCATACACTATGTTCATATAGCTGCAAGTGTCCTTCGACGGATCTGCACTCATAACAAGCGCCTCTCTATCGAGTTTCTTCATATAAGGCTGTATGCTGTCAGGAGTATCTATAAAGAACTTCTGAAGCCCCTGAGCCTGTGCTGCAATTGCTATTACAGATATTGATATTATAGAGAGAAATCTTTTCATATTCATTATTTATTATATAATTTTTCTGATTTCAGCATTTTTTTGATGAAAAATAACTACCTTTGCACTCGTCAAAAAAAATGACGTGCACCAGCCTTTGGGCTGACATGCACTTTTGACTTCGTGCGAGCCAAAGTTTGCACTCCAAATAATTATATGGTCGTGAAAAAAGTAGCATTACTCATATTTCTTGCTCTTTCTACCCTGTCTGCCAATGCACAGATGAAGGAGTCGGAGAAACTTGGAAAGGCGATAGAATACTTCGGTGGTGAGAAATACCACGAGGCTCTGATTCTATTTCAGGGACTGGCCAAGAAGTATCGTCTCAATCCTCGTTTCTATGCCTATATGGGTGTCTGCTATTACAAGGAGCAGGACTACCCACACGCTGCGGAGGTGCTTGACAGTATCATTCCGCATATAGAGCCTTTTCCGCCTCATGAGCGCGGTGTATGCTATTATTCATGCGCAGAGAGTCATTTCCTGTTAGGCGACTACCCTACTGCCCTCTCCTATTATGAAATGACGCTACCCGTTGCCTACGACCGCGAGAAAGGAGACATCTATTACCGTATGGGATGCTGCGGAATGATGATGCAGTCGGATTCAATTCAGATAGAGAATTTCAGACTTGCACAGACATGGTTTGAGAAAGCAGATATGAGCATACCTGAGACCCGTGCACGAAGGAAACAGACGGAGGTGATGCTGAGAGCCTTACTCGTAACGCATGGACTGAGCGGGACGGATATGACTGGCAAGGAAGCTCGGAATGATCAAGACCAGAACGCTGACAAGCAGAGTGGCGATGTTGACAAGAAGGAATAGCGGAATGTTGATTTCCACAGGAACTTCTGCAACATAATAGATTGTAGGATCGAGCTTCACGATACCTGTATAATGCTGGAGAAGGCAAATGCCTATTCCGAGGATATTACCGACAATCATACCCTTGCCGATGATGAAGATGGCAAACCATAGGAACGTATGGCGTACCATACCATTTCGTGCGCCTAAAGCCTTCAGCACGCCTATCATCTGAACACGCTCAAGGATGATGATAAGGAGTCCGCTGATCATCGTAAATCCCGTTACGCAAACCATAAGGGCAAGGATAATCCACACATTGAGGTCAAGAAGATCAAGCCATGAGAAAATCTGCGGATTCAGTTCCTCAACGGTAGCAGAGCAATAAGTCTCGCCGTATGCATCAACGTGCTTGTTCACCTTCTTTGTTACGGTATGAAGTACCTGATCAAGCTGGTCATACTTCTTGATAGACAATTCCGCACCAGTAGCCTGATCCGCTTCCCATCCGTTGAGCTTTACCACGCTATAAAGGTCGGCAAAGCACATCACCTCATCATATTTCGAAAGGTTTGTCTGATACACTCCGCTCACCGTGTATTTCCTCATACGGACATCATCATTCGTCATGAAATATCCATACACCTTAGAACCTGCGTGGATATTGAGCTTATCAGACATCGTCTTTGACACGAGAATCTTGTTTCCGCTCTTCTCGCTTGAGAATTTCGGGATGCTCCCCTCAATCATATTGCGTGACAGGAAAGCCGTATCAAACTCCTCTCCTACTCCCTTGAAGGCAACGCCGAGGAAGTCGGAGTCAGTCTTCAGTATGCCTTGCGTCATGGCATACCTCTGCACATGCTTCACACCGTCAAGATGCTTTAGCACGTTCATCATCGAGTCATTCAACTGTATCGGCTTCGTGTCAGAGGTCTGCAAGGTAAAGAAATTGGCAACGGTTATGTCGCTACCGAATCCCACCACCTTATCGCGAATGGTATGCTTGAAGCCAAGTACCACGGCAACGGAAACCAGCATCACGGCAAGACCGAGAGCCACTCCGATGGTGGCAATACGAATAGCAGGGCGACTGACTTTCTGTCCGTCGCCCTCACCATTGTATATTTTCCTTGCTATGAATAATGGAAAATTCATCATTTCATGTAAATTAAATAATAAAATGAAAAGTGAAAAATGAAAAATACAAGTTACTTTTTTTTCAGCGATAAGTACTAACTTGTATTTTATAATTTTTCATTTTTAATTTTTCATTTATTATTCTTCCTCCACTCTACCCGGATATGCCTCCAATGCCTTGCGGAGCACCACGAGGGCACGCTCAAGGTCATCCTTCTTCAGAACGTATGCGATACGAACCTGATTGATGCCTGCACCCGGTGTGGTATAGAAACCTGCGGCAGGAGCCATCATCACAGTCTCGCCCTCGTACTCGAAGCTTTCGAGACACCAACGGCAGAACTTCTCTGAGTCATCCACAGGCAACTTAGCCACCGTATAGAATGCACCCATTGGGATTGGAGAATATACACCCGGTATGCGGTTCAGTCCGTCGATAAGAACCTTACGACGCTCCACATACTCATCATATACATCGCGATAGTACTCCTCTGGAGCATCGAGCGAAGCCTCTGCCACAATCTGACCGATAAGAGGTGGAGACAGACGAGCCTGACAGAACTTCATCACGGCTGCACGCACTTCCTTATTCTTCGTGATAAGAGCACCCACACGAATACCGCACTCTGAATATCTCTTTGATACGGAGTCAATGAGAATCACGTTCTGCTCAATGCCCTCAAGATGACAAGCTGAGATATAAGGAGAGCCTGTGTAGATATACTCACGATATACCTCGTCAGAGAAGAGGTAAAGGTCGTATTTCTTCACAAGGTCACGAATCTGATTCATCTCACGGCGTGTGTAGAGATAACCCGTTGGGTTGTTAGGGTTACAGATCATGATGGCACGAGTACGGGAATTGATCAATTCCTCGAACTTCTCTACCTTTGGAAGAGAGAAGCCCTCGTCAATGGTTGTGGCGATAGTGCGGATCTTTGCACCCGCAGAAATGGCGAAAGCCATGTAGTTGGCGTATGCAGGCTCTGGCACGATGATCTCGTCACCAGGGTTAAGACAAGCCATGAAAGAGAACAGCACAGCCTCAGAGCCACCGCTGGTGATGATGATGTCATCAGCAGAGACGTTGATGTTATACTTCTCGTAATAGCCTACAAGTTTTTCGCGATATGACTGATAACCTTGTGAAGGTGAATATTCAAGAATGGTGCGGTCAATACTCTTCAATGCGTCAAGACCAACCTGCGGAGTTGGCAGGTCAGGCTGTCCGATGTTGAGGTGGTAAACTTTAGTACCGCGTTTCTTTGCTGCTACGGCAAGAGGTGCGAGTTTTCTGATTGGAGACTCTGGCATCTCATGTCCGCGAACCGATATTTTTGGCATTTTTTTATTAATTAATGTAAATTTACGTGCAAAGGTACAGAAATCTATTCGTTTATCAAAATAATCTTTACTAAAAATCCTCATAAAATATAATATAATGTAAAAATCTTCGGTTTTACGGGAAAAATTCGTAATTTTGCATTCACAAGTTCATAAAAAACAAAAGTAAAAAAAATGAAATCTATAACATCACAATGGTATGAGGTAAAGGTGCGTTACGACAAGATGACTGACGACGGCACCCCAAAGCCAATAACAGAACAGTATGTAGTTGATGCCCTCACTTTCACGGAGGCTGAAAGCATAATAACCGAGGAGATGTCTGTTTATATCTCTGGCGAATTTAACATTAACGGCATCAAGCCTGCATCATACAAAGAGATTTTCTTCTCAGACCTTAACAACGACGACCGTTGGTTCAAGGCAAAGCTCCAGTTTATCACTTTCGATGAGAAGACACAGAAGGAAAAGCGTTCTGCCGTAAACTATCTTGTTCAGGCTCACACTCTTCCACAGGCTGTTAAGTATATCGGCGATGTGATGGGACAGACAATGATCGACTATGTAATCTCAAACATTGCAGAGACCAATATCCTCGACGTTTTCCAGCACAACGACTTGAAGTCAAGCAAGGAGCCTGACGCAAAGCCGGAGTATGAGGAAGCGCAGTAATTTAAATGAAAAATGAAAAATGAAAAATACAGTATAGTATTTTCGTGTATGGTTATTAGCGGAAGAATGTAATCTGTATTTTTCACTTTTCATTTTATAATTTATCCCAGATGTATCCAGTAAAAGAAAACCTCCTCAAGGTGAAGCAGAGCCTGCACGAAGGCATTGAGCTCGTGGCAGTTAGCAAGTTTCACCCAAAGGAATACATAGAAGAGGCATACGCTGCCGGTCAGCGTGTGTTCGGAGAGAGCCGTGAGCAGGAACTCAAGCAGAAGCATCAGGAATTGCCACAGGACATAGAATGGCATTTCATCGGTCATTTGCAGACCAATAAGGTGAAGTACATAGCACCTTACGTCTCAATGATCGAGACTGTCGATTCCATCCGACTTCTGCGCGAAATTGAGAAACAGGCTGCAAAGGTTGAGCGTGTCATAGACGTGCTTCTCGAACTCCATATTGCCGATGAAGAGACCAAGAGCGGAATGTCACTCGATGAATGTCGTGAACTTCTTGCCGATGGCGAGTGGAAGACAATGGAGCACATCCGCATCCGTGGCATTATGATGATGGCAAGCAATGTGGATGATGATGAGCAGATACGTCAGGAATTCATCACCGCAGCCGATTTCTTCGATGAGGTAAAGGCAAAGTACTTTGCCTATGATGATGCCTTCTCCGAGCGTTCATACGGTATGAGTGGCGACTATCTGATAGCCCAGGAATGCCGTAGCACGATGGTTAGGATTGGTACCACGATATTTGGTCCAAGAGTGTATTGAACAAGACCCTACTCCACATATTATCCCGAACGATATGGACTATCGTAGGTCTGTATGCTGTACTGATGGTAGCTATCAATCTACCATCAGTACAGGCACTTATTGCGAGTGGGTTAAAGGAAAAAATTGAAGAAACGATAGGTACTCGCGTTGAGATAGAGAGAGTGAACCTTGGTTTCCTCAACCGAGTAATTGTTGATGGATTTGTGGTTTACGACCAGAATAAGGAACGTCTGCTCAAATCCTCACGTGTTTCTGCTAAGATTGACCTGATAGATCTAATAAATGGTAAGATAAACCTTACCTCGGCACAGCTTTTCGGTCTTGATGCCAACATCTACAAGAACAATCCCAACGATGAACTCAACTTCCAGTTCATTGTTGATTCCCTTGCTTCCAAGGACACCACATCCCACACTCCGCTTAATCTCCAGATCTCATCTCTCGTCATCCGTAATGGTGCCGTGAGGTACAACCTGAGATACCTTCCACAGAAAGATGAAAAGTTTGATGTCAATCATCTGTCAGTAAGTAATTTATCCACGCATATCATGCTCTATGAACTTACTGACGATGCCATTGATGTCAACGTGAAGCATCTATCCTTGATGGAGCATTCTGGCTTGAAAATCAACGATATTCAGTTTCATGCCAAGGCTGATGCTCATAGGGCGGGCATCACCAATCTTCACATCGCCCTACCCCATTCCGAAATCAATATCCCTAAACTTAGGGCCGACTATAATTTCAAGAACGGCAAGCTTGTGCCTGAAGACTTGAAATTCAGCACCTCTCTCGATATTCCGCAATTCTGTTTCGATGATATTGCCTGTTTCCTGCCATTCGACATCAGACGTTTGCCTCACCTTACCTTAAAGGCTTCCGTTAGTGGCGAGAAAGGCGATGCAAGTTTTACTACTTGCGTAAAAACCTCCGACGGCTCTCTTGAGCTTGATGCAGAGGGCAAGGCAGAGTCATTCCTTACGGATAACCTCAAATGGCGCATAGATCCATTATCGCTTTATGCCTCTTCATCATTATTCGAGACTCTGAACTCCATCACGCCTATGCCTTCGCAACTCATGGCACTTGGCGACGTGGCTCTCAACGGAACCGCATACGGCACTAAAACGTCTGTTTCCTTCGACCAGAACATCACCACAGGCAAATGCGGTACACTTGCCATTACAGGCGAATACAAAGACAATGATCTTGATGCCCACATCAAGACCGATGAACTTGCACTCGGTCAGATACTCGGCAACCCAGAAATCGGAATCCTTGCCGTTGATGCCTCTGCCGACGTTACGCTGAACAATGGCAAGCTTTCATCGGTGAAGTTCGACGGGCAGATTCCTCAGTTCCAGTTCCGCAACTACACCTACCAGACAATGGACTTGGTTGGTGAGTATAGCAACGGCAATGTGGAAGGAAGATTCTCGATCAACGACCCTAATGCCCTGCTTACCATCAATGCCAAGGCGAAGCTCGGCAACAAGGTTAAGGAAATAGATGCAGATATTGAGCTTGAGCATCTCAATCCCAAACAGTTAGCACTTACCGACAAATGGAATGATGCCGTCTTCTCTTTGCGCTGCAACACCAATCTTCATGGCAGTAGCATCGATGATGTCGTGGGATATGTGGATATCTCAAATCTCAAGATGGAAGGCTCTTCAGCCGACAACCTGTTTGTTCAGAACATCCACGTCAGTTCCACACGCAATAGTGATTCCGAACGTCAGATTTCCCTTGAAGGTGATGACATAAAGCTCATTCTGAAAGGAGATTTCACTCCATCACAGTTGCATAACACCGTCATCTCACTCGTCCAGGAGCAGTTGCCATCATTCCCAGGTATCGGCAATAAGGTTTCAGGTGCTGGCAATGTCATTATCGATGGTCAGATGCTATCCACGGAATGGATTCGCAAACTCCTTGGCGTGGATATCGACCTCCACAAGCCTGCCACCCTTCAGGGCTACATCAATGGCAATACCAAGCAGGCTAACCTCTTCCTTGACGTTCCTGCCATCAAGGCATTCAATCGTGAACTGGAGAACGTGCAACTGTTGCTATGGACTCCAGAAGACGGTCTTTGCAGCAGCATATCTATGCAGATGGTCGATATGAACACGGCTCCTTTCAGTATTTCTCTTGAAGCCAAGGCTCACGATGACAAGCTCAATGCCACCGTGGCATGGAACAACAACCGTGAGAACATCTTCCGAGGAAAGGTGAATCTGCAATCAAGTATCACCTCATCCCCTATCACCCAACACCCATCACCCAACACCTATCACCCAACACCTAACACCCAACACCCAACACCCATCATCCATGTAGGTATCGACAAATCCGACATACAGATTGGTGACAGCATCTGGCGACTTCATTCACGAGACATAGTATATACAGAGGACAGTCTCTGCATCGACCATTTCGCCTTCGAGAACGACTACCAGCATATCTATGTCAATGGCGTTGCATCCAAGTCATCATCCGACTATCTTATGGCTGACCTTAAGGATGTAAACGTGAGCTACATCCTTAACCTCGTCAATTTCCATTCCGTTGAGTTCGGAGGCTTTGCCAGCGGACATTTCACAGGTCATAGCATCATGTCTTCTCCAGAGGCTTCTGGACACCTCGATGTGGCTGGCTTCACATTCCAGGAAGGCAAAATGGGTAATCTTCATCTTGACGCAAAGCTGAACAACCAGAAGAAACAGATCGACCTCGATGCATACGCTGATGAGGATGACAAGACTCTCCTCACTATTGGCGGTTTCGTGTCTCCTCATCGCGAGGAACTCGACCTCGACATAAAGACCACCAATGAGCATCTAGACTTCATGCACTCGTTCTGCAGTTCATTCATGCAGGATATTGATGCCACAGGCTCAGGTCGTTTGCGCCTCTTCGGACCATTCTCTGGTGTAAACCTCGAAGGACAGATGATTATTGACGGAGCCTTGACCGTTTCATCGCTCAACTGCCGCTATGCCTTCCACGGCGACACCGTCACGTTTGTGCCTGATGATATTCGCGTCAATCGTCAGCCTATCTATGATAAATACGGCAACAAGGCATATTTCTCAGGTGGATTGCATCATAAGTGCCTCAGTCGCATGACCTACGATTTCGACATTGATGCCACCCGATTCCTGTGCTATGACTTCCATGACTTTGGCGACATGAACTTCTACGGCACCGCCTTCATGACTGGCAAGTGCACCATCACGGGTCGAAGCAGCGAACTTCTGTTCGATGTCAAGGGCAACGTAGAGCCTGGCAGTAGCATGGTGTATAATGCCACGAGTCCTGATGCCATTACACGCTCTGAGTTCATCAACTGGGGCTCTGCTACGGCTAAACAGCTATCAGCAAACAACCAACACCTATCACCCAACACCCAACAACCAGAAAAGGAAGTCAGCACCAATATGCGAATGAACTTCCTTGTAAATGTCACTCCTGATGCTACTCTCCGTCTGCTTATGGATCGCAACACAGGCGACTACATAGACCTTCACGGCTCAGGCGTGCTTCGTGCCAACTATTATAACAAGGGTGGATTCGACCTCTTCGGCAACTACCTCATCAATGATGGTGTCTATAAGATGACTATCCAGAACGTCATCAACCGTAGCTTCGACTTCCAGCGTGGCAGTAGCATCGCCTTCAGTGGCGATCCATACAATGCAGTCCTTAATATGCAGGCGAAATACACGCTAAACAGCGTTTCGCTCTCCGACCTCAACATCGGAAACTCTTTCTCAAGCAATAACATCAAGGTCGATTGTCTGATGGATATCACAGGCTCACCACAGTCTCCTGTCGTCAATTTCAACCTCGATCCTCACACCAACAATGCAGAGGTTCGTCAGATGATCTTCTCGCTCATCAATAGTGAGGAAGAGCTTAACCAGCAGGTGCTCTATCTGCTCTCCGTAGGCCGATTCTATGCCCAGGGCAATAACAATGCAAGTGCACAGGAGACACGTACCAATCAGACTTCCCTCGCCATGCAGAGCATCGTCAGCGGAACGCTCAGTCAGCAGTTCAACAACGTGCTCAGTAAGATGGTGAAGAACAACAACTGGAACTTCGGAGCCAATATTTCACCGGGTGATGATGGCTTCTACAATGCCGAGTACGAAGGTATGCTCAACGGCTCTATGCTCAACAACCGTCTGCTCTTCAATGGTCAGTTTGGCTACCGCGACAATGCCACCACCGCCAATCAGGAGTTCATCGGTGACTTCGACCTTCGCTATCTCCTCCTCCCTAACGGAAACCTTGCCGTAAGGGTTTATAACCAGACCAACGACCGTTATTTCACCAAGAACTCCCTCAACACCCAAGGTCTCGGTCTCATCCTGAAATACGACTTCAACACCTTTAGCACATTGTTCAGGAGGAAGAAGAAGAAATGAAAAGACCCTCTCCCCGCTCCCCCTTAAAGGGGGGAGAGCCGGTGCGCGGTAGGAAGTCTCCCTTTAAGGGAGATTTAGAGGGTCTTTATTTTTCATTTTCTTTCCCTCTGTTTCTCTGTGCCTCTGTGTGATGTTCCCCACCAAGTCGCGAAGTATTTTTCATTTTTCACTTTACATTTATTTTTCTCTATGTCTTAGCGCCTCTGCGTTCAGATTCCCACAGCAAACCGTTGTCTTCGCCCTTTGTCCCCCTTTCTGATTCCATCCCTTGAATGGGCTCAGAAAAGGATTAGAAGCTTCTTTATTCTTTACAATAACAGACTTGCACTCTTTACTATCAACAAAAGTACCCACAATATTTAACATCAACTTGATGGATTAGCTCTGAACGTCGAAGATATCGGGGCGCTATAGGGTGAATTTTATAGAGTTCACCTGTAACTTCCATGCACCTCCCTTGCAAAGCCGTACCAAACTCGATGCAAGTCCCATTTTTCGCCCATTCTATGAAACGGACTTGCATCGAGTTTGGAGCGGATTAGAAGCGAATTAGTAGCGAAGGACAAGCGAAGGAGAAGTAAACAGAAAATGGAAAGTGAAAAATGGAAAATAAAATCGGGCTTTCGCGAAAAAGTTTTTTCTGAACGTAGAAAGTAACTCATGTTATGCGATTGCTTTCAAAGGGAGCACCGAATTGGTGCGTCCTTGAGGAGGCCCTAAAACAGGGCGTCCTCGATGGTGTCACGTTTCGTGACATCATCCCCTTTCAACAGGTTATTCGATACCATAAAGCTGAGGTGGCGATTTGCCACCCCAGCTTATATGTATTCCCGATAACATCAAAGGGGTGGTGATTCGCCACCCCATGCTCTTAAGCCAAATTTCTTGTCATTGTATTTGGCAAGGCATACAACTGCTGCTGCAATGCAATATAGTGCTCACGCATCTGTGTCGGAGTCCAACCAAGCGAAATCTTTGCGTCTTTCGTTGATTTATACTTTTGATTAACAAAGTATTTCAGTCTGTCAACACCAAGTTCCTTAAAACCATTGTTAACATAAAAACGAAGAATGAGGTTGTCAAACTCCTGCTGCTGTTCGCTAAACTGCTTCAGCCATTGCTCCTTCACTATCCTTACGCGCTCTGCACGCTCAATAGGCGTACTCTCGTAAGCGATATACTCAAGCACATCGAGCAAGTCGCATTTCTCCAGTTTCAGCATCTTCTTTATCATGTCTAACTTCGCCTCGCCAAATCCCGATTGGTCAAGCACACCAAGAAGCTGTTCTCTTGTCTCTGGATGCTCCCATTGCCTGCGCAAGTCCTCGGCGCTGCTGAAGAAATTCGGCATCTTACCAAAGAGAATCTGTATAAACTCCCTCAGGGTAACGAACTTACCGTCATACGATACCGTCTCTGTCCAGTCGGTATGCAGCTCGATATTTCTGTGTTCAGACAGTCTTACAACTATCTTCTTGCTGTTACCGCCCTCACAGGTGCAAGGCAGATGTCCGCACTTTGGGCAAGGCTTTGGTATTGACTCTTGCACCATAGCAGCATCATCAGTCACGCGCTGATATTTATTGCACGTGCAAGGATAATTCCCACACTTTGGGCAGAACGGATCACCATCCCAGTCCGCATCTTTGAATCGCTCGTTAGCACCCACGAAGTCGTATATCGTGAAATAATACTTGTCGTCAAACAGTCGGGTACCACGACCTATTATCTGCTTGAACTCCACCATATTGTTTATAGGGCGCATCAGCACTATGTTTCTCACATTGCGTGCATCCACACCTGTGCTCAACTTCTGCGATGTGGTCAATATCGTTGGGCGAAGCTTCTCATTATCCTGAAACGTTCTCAGAATCTTCTCGCCCTCCTCGCCATCGTTAGCCGTCACACGCTCGCAATAGTTGTTGTCGGGGCGTTTCTTGTGCTTGTTTATCATGTCGCGCACAATCATGGCATGTTCCTGAGTGGCACAGAACACAATGGTCTTCTCGTCTGGGTTTATCTTGTTCAGAAACTCCTTCACCCTGTGCTCATCCCTCTCCCTTATCTTGATGTAGCCATTGGCAAAGTCCTTTTCAGTATATACCTTCTCCTTGTCAATCTCGCCTTTCTTCACCACATCGCCCACGGCATACTTATAGTCGTCTATGTTGCTCGTGGCTATATCCACGCGGAAAGGCACAAGAAAGCCGTCCTCTATGCCCTGCTTTAGCGAATAGCTATACACAGGCTCGCCAAAGTAGTTGTAGGTATTAGCATTCTCCTTACGGCGAGGCGTAGCCGTCATGCCAAGCTGATAGGCATAGTCGAAATACTCCATCAGCTTTCGCCATTCGCTCTCGTCGTTTGCACCGCCACGATGACACTCGTCAATGATGATGAAGTCGAAGAAATCCTTCGGGTACTGCGTGTAGTAAGGCATATTGCCCTCTGCCGATTTCCTTCCTCCCTTT
>CACYXI010000067.1 GCA_902778265.1 uncultured Bacteroidales bacterium
GGTGTGACTGATAAACTGGGCACCGTAGCAGATGCCGAGAACTGGCAGACGGCCCATGAAGCGGTCAAGGTTTACCTTGAATGCCTCTGGATCATGCACAGAATAAGGAGAGCCAGAGAGGATAACGCCGATAACGTCCTTGTCATCCTCCGGGTACTTATTGTAAGGCATGATTTCACAGAACGTGTCAAGCTCACGAACACGACGTCCAATGAGCTGAGTGGTCTGACTGCCAAAGTCTAAGATGATAATTTTTTGCATAAAAAAAGCCTAACCAAGCCTTTTCTCACAGGAGTTCGAAGGGTCTTCGACAAATCTCCCAAAGGGAAGGATGTTTTATACATCTTTTCGCTTACGAGGACTTGGTTGATATTAATTGATTGTTTTTAAAAAATCAAAAGCATTGTCTAACGTGTCGAGCTTTCCTACATCAAGAAGTTTGAGGTCTGATTTCAGATAGCCCTTTATCTTGCGCTCCGCACAACGGTTGAGGTAGAAATCAATGATAGGGAATTTCTCTGGCCATTGCTCCATGTCGGCAAAGAGACGTGGAGAGAAAGCGTGGATGCCGGAGAAGGCGAACAACTTTAGTGAAGAGTGAAGAGTGAGGAGTGAAGAATCTGAGTAACCACTCAGAGATTTTATCTCTGGATAAGGACTTTTCACTTCGCCTGTCTCGATATTTGTCCAGCCAACGAGATTCATGTCATCATCGAAGAGAAGGTAGCGCTTTGTCTTGCGCTCGCTAACCAAGAGCAGGGCATCTGCATCGCCTATACTATCATAGAAAGCACCGAGATTCACATTTGAGAGAATATCCACGTTGTGAATCAGAATAGGGGCATCAGCATCGAATAAGCCTTGCGCCTTACGAATGCCACCGCCAGTTTCAAGCAACAACTCCGACTCATCAGATACGCTTATCTGCACATCATAGTAAGATTGCAGCAACCTTAGGTAGTTGCATATCTGAGCCGACTTGTGATGCACATTCACCACAACGTTGTGTATGTCGGCATCAAGCAATCTTTCGAGGACAATCTGCAACAAAGGCTTGTCCCCAACAGGCACCAATGCCTTGGGGATAACATCTGTGAGCGGTTTGAGACGGGTTCCCATACCTGCCGCGAAAATCATTGCTTGTTTCATTTTTCCTTGTTGAAAGTTGAAGGATGAAGGATGAGGGATGATAGTTGATGGGTGATGGATGAAGGATGAGAGTTTGTTACTGTAAAAGTTATTTCCACCAACCTTATTCCATTAAACCCTATTCTACCAAACCTTATTCTTTATTCCATTTCATCCTTATTCCATAAAATATATTTTGCAAAGTTATGAAAATAAATCGAGAAAAAGGCAATCTTTTATAAAAAAGTCATATAAAATAGGTAATTTACGCTACAAACGGAAATTTACCTCATAAAGATTTGCATATTTTGGTAAATGTTTGTAACTTTGCACCCCGTAAAAAGAGCATACTTTTAAAAACATCCAAGGTTGCAATAACCGCCCTTATTTTTCAAATTCATTTTATTAACGTGAAATGAACTTTCGCTGCACAGTAAATCCGTAGCGCGGTTATTTCAAATTTTTCTTAGCTATTTTTTCAAAAAAATGAAGAAATCAATATCTGATATGCTTAGTCGAAAGGGTATTCAGCCAGTGAGCATGCTTACCGCTTACGACTACCATACAGCTTGCACAATTGATGAAGCGGGAGTCGATATGATTCTCGTGGGCGACTCATTAGGCAATGTGATGTTGGGCTATGAGAATACCCTTGCTGTCACCGTTGAGGACATGATACACCACGGAAAGGCTGTTTGCCGAGGTGCGAAGAATGCCCTCGTGGCTATCGATATGCCTTTCATGTCGTATCAAGGTTCTGTGTATGATGCCGTGATGAATGCCGGCAGGATTATAAAGGAAACCAACTGTCAGGCCGTGAAGCTTGAGGGTGGTGTGGAATATGCCGACCGCATCAAGGCTATAGTACAGGCTGGTGTACCAGTCATTGCCCATATCGGACTCACCCCTCAGTCGTTCAACACGCTCGGTGGCTTTAAGGTTCAGGGCAAGTCGCTTGAGGCTGCAAGAAAACTCATTTCCGATGCAAAGGCAGTATGTGAGGCTGGTGCTTTCGCCATCACGCTCGAATGTGTTCCTGCTGCACTCGCATCAAAGATTACGGAGCTTGTTCCAGCCCTCACCATCGGTATTGGCGCAGGCAACGGTTGCGATGGTCAGGTGCTTGTATATCAGGATATGCTTGGCTATACCAACGGCTTCACACCTAAGTTCGCCAAGCGCTATGCCAATCTTCACGACACCATGCTTGAGGCATTCAAGCAGTATAAGGCAGATGTGGAGTCAAGGGCATTCCCTGCACAGGAACATACATTCGCGATAAGTGAGGAGGTATTAAGTAAACTTTATTAAGACAAAGGTATCAATAAGAATATGAAGGTAGTAAAAACAGTTAAAGAGGTAAGAGAGATCGTATCAGAGTGGCGTAAGGAAGGACTCACAGTAGGTTTTGTTCCTACCATGGGTTATCTTCATGAAGGTCATCAGAGTCTGATTGAGAAGTCAGTCAGCCAGAATGACCGTACTGTAGTGTCAGTATTCGTAAACCCAATTCAGTTTGGTCCTAACGAGGACTTTGAGGCATATCCACGCGATATGGAGCACGATAAGGCACTCGTGGAGAAGGCTGGCGGCAACTTGATTTTCAATCCAGAGCCATCAGAGATGTACCCTGGTCACTTCACATCATTCATCGACACAACAGAGACAACAGAGCTTCTCTGTGGCGCTGTCCGTCCAATACATTTCCGTGGCGTCTGCACCGTAGTAGGCAAGCTCTTCAACATCGTTTGTCCTGACCGCGCATACTTTGGTCAGAAGGACGCACAGCAGTTGGCTACTATCCGCCGTTTCGTTCGCGACCTTAACTTCCCTATCGAGATCATCCCTTGCCCAATCGTTCGCGAGGCAGACGGTCTGGCAAAGTCAAGTCGCAACACATACCTCTCACCAGAAGAGCGTCAGGCAGCCCTCATTCTCTCAAAGAGCTTGAAGAAGGGCAAGGAGGCTATTGAGGCAGGTGAGAAGAACGCCAAGAAGATTATCGAGATCATCAAGACAAATCTTGAGACCGAGCCACTTGCACGTGTTGACTATGTTGAGGTTGTTGATTTCGAGAACATACAGCGCGTTGACACCATCTCAGGCGAGACACTCGTTGCCATTGCCGTTTATATCGGTAAGACAAGATTGATTGATAACTTCATCACAAAATAATAAATGAAAAATGAAAAGTGAAAAATGAAAAATACAGATTAGTATTTTTCGCGAATGGCCACAACCTGAAAATGTAATTTGTATTTTTCATTTTTTAATTTTTCATTTTTAATTTAAAGATATGGACATCACATTACTTAAAGCGAAGATCCACCGTGCCAAGGTAACACAGGCAGACCTCGACTATGTAGGTAGTGTTACAATAGATACAAAGTTACTCCGCGAGTCGGGTATTCTTGAATACGAGAAGGTACAGATTGTTGATATCAATAACGGCAACCGTTTCGAGACTTATACCATCGCAGGAGAAGAGGGTTCTGGCATCATCTGTCTCAATGGCGCAGCAGCCAAATGCGTCAGCGTTGGTGATAAGGTCATCATCATGGCCTATGCCAATATGACTCCACAGGAAGCTGCCTCTCATAAGCCAACCGTACTTTTCGTTGACGATGATAATAACATCGTGCGAAAGGCGAATTATGAGAAGCATGGGAAGTTGAACGAACAGTAAGGACCCCCCCCCAGCCCCTCCCATAAAGGGAGGGGAGTAATTAGTATTTATCGCTATGAAAGAAAATAAAGAAATTGCCAATAAGGTAGAAATACATACTACTCCCCTCCCTTTATGGGAGGGGCAGGGGGTGGGTCTTTTATCCAACAAGACCATAGTCCTCGGCGTTACGGGCAGCATAGCAGCCTATAAGATAGCCAACCTTGCATCCATGCTTGTCAAGCTACATGCCACCGTGCATGTCATAATGACAAAGAATGCGTACAACTTCATCACGCCTACCACCTTCGAGACTATCACAGGCAATAAATGCCTCGTAGATACTTTTGATAGGAACTTCGAGTTTAATGTTGAGCATGTGGCTCTTGCCAAGCGTGCCGACCTGTTCCTCGTTGCTCCGGCATCGGCTAATATCATCGGGAAAATAGCATCTGGCATCTGCGATGATATGCTTACCACCACTATCTTCGCCACAAAGGCTCCTAAGCTTATCGCTCCTGCAATGAACACCAATATGTGGGAGAATCCTATCCTTCAGGATAATCTCAAGAAACTGGAGCACTATGGCTATGGCATCATACAGCCTGCCTCTGGCCGACTTGCTTGTGGCGATATAGGTAGCGGAAAACTTCCATCAGAAGAGACTCTTCTCCAGCATATTCTGCTCGCTGTTGCTTGTGAAAAGGATATGGAAGGCAAGCGCGTGCTCATCACGGCTGGTCCTACGCAGGAATCTATCGATCCTGTTCGCTACATCACCAACCACTCTTCTGGAAAGATGGGCTATGCCATTGCTAAGATGGCGGTATTGAGAGGTGCAAAGGTAACGCTCGTATCTGGTCCTGTTAATATTAAGGCATTCGCGGGCATTGAGGTCGTTGATGTCATAAGTGCTGCGGATATGTATCGCGAGGTGACAAGTCGAAGTGCCGATAATGATATCATCATAATGTGTAGTGCTGTGGCTGACTATACCCCTTCTCACTATTCCGACCAAAAGGTGAAGAAGAAGAATGACGACCTATCAATTCCACTCACACGCACACAGGACATTCTCAAATATCTTGGCGAGCATAAGCCAGAAGGGCAGATGCTCGTAGGCTTCTCTATGGAGACTGAGAATCTGATTGAGAACTCACGTGCAAAGCTCACCAAGAAGAATGCGGATCTTATTTGCGCCAACTCACTATCTGACGGCAAGACAGGTTTCGCAGTAGATACGAATCAGGTTACTCTCATCTCACACCAAGATGTCAAGGTACTTCCGCTCTGCTCAAAGGAAGAAACCGCAGAGTTAATTCTAAATGCAATAATGAAAAAATCTACTATTTGACAAATTACTATTTACTATTTATTTACAATTTACCATTCTCTGTCGGCATTTACTATTTCGCTGTCGCATTATGAGATTGGGCTAAATAGTACATTTCAAAAAAATAGTAAATAGATAGTAAATAGTAAATCTGTAAATAGTAAATAAAAACAGAATATACTATGACCGAAAATACTATAAAACATCCTTCCCTTCAGGAAGGCTTGGCTAGGCTTCTCTTCGACATCGGCAACTCCACCATCGTCATTGCTTACTCAGACTCAGAGGGCAATATAAAAGATACGTGGAGAGTGAAGACTATAAAGCATGAGGCTATTGGTTTCTTCCGTCGCGAGATACGTGCCGGACTATATAACTTCGGTCTGCTGAAACAAGACGGAACGATAGCAAAGATTGACAACATCGTGGTATCTTCTGTTGTACCAGAGATCAACGACAAAGTATCACAAGCAATCTTTGATGTCACAGGCATCACACCTCATTTCTTCAGTCTCGATGATGCTATGAAGGTCATCGACATACAGATTGAATCCCCTTCACAGTTGGGTAAGGATCGTCTTGCCGATGCCATTGGCGCACGTTGCCACTATGGTGCACCTGCTATCATTATCGATATGGGAACGGCGACTACAATAGGTGTAGTGAACGATGAGGGAGCTTTCATCGGCGGTATGATAATGCCTGGTGTGAAGACCTCGCTCAAGGCACTCAGCAACAAGGCTTCACAACTTCCTACTATCAACATAGAGAAGCCTCGTCACATGATAGGGCGCAACACCCTTGAATGTATGCAGAGCGGTATAATCTACGGCAACGCATCCATGATTGACGGACTTATCGACCGTATCATTCCTACTCTCGGAAAAGATGTCAAGATCATAGCTACTGGTGGTAATGCCCACTATGTAATTTCCTATTGCAAGCACAACATCACGTTTGACCCATACTTGCAGTTTAAGGGGATAATGAGCAGTATAAATGAAAAATGAAAAATTATAAAATAACGTCAGTTCGATAAATTCCTTTATGACAAGCTGCAGGCAGCTTTTAACTGACAATAATTACCAATCTTACCAATCTTTTTCCATGAAATTTCTTTTTATTGGGTAAAAATTGGTAAGATTGGTAATTATTGTCAGTTCAGCACCAAAGGTGCGGATTCATAGGGATTTATGTTAAATAATAAAATACAGATTACCTATGTAAAGGTAGCTATGTTACTTGTATTTTTCATTTTTCACTTTTCGTTTAATTCATGAAATTAGTTTTCCTCGGCTCTGGCAACCTTGCCACTCACCTCTCTCTTGCTCTCAAGGCATCAGGAGAGGATATAATACAGATTTTCAGTCGTACGCAAGAGCACGCACAGGCACTTGCCGACAAACTCCATTGTACATCATGCACCAGCATCAGTGACATCCGCACAGATGCCGACATATATATCTTTTCCGTTAAGGATGATGCCCTGCCAAGCCTAATAAATCAGCTATCAGAGCATCTATCCCAACACCCATCACCCAACACCCATCAGCCAATCTTCCTCCACACGGCAGGAAGCGTACCAATGTCCGTCTTCCCCGCCAACACACCATCACCTATCACCCATCACCCATCACCCAACCATGGTGTTCTCTACCCTATGCAGACATTCTCCAAGGATAGGGAGGTCGATTTCCGTGAGATACCATGTTTCATAGAGGCGAGCAACGACGATACATTAGAGGTAATCAGACAATTAGCTTCAAGAATCTCAGACCATGTGCAAGAAGCATCATCTAACAAGCGTAAGAAACTGCACCTTGCAGCCGTTTTTGCCTGTAACATGGTGAACCATTGCTATCGCCTTGCCGAGAAGGTACTTGAAGAAGAGAGCATTGATTTCTCACTCTATCAGCCACTAATACAGGAAACAGCCAACAAGGTAAGGGAGTTATCTCCACGCAATGCGCAGACTGGTCCTATGGTGCGCTACGACAGCACAATCATGGATGCCCAGATAGCCCTTATCTCAGATGAGCGCACACGCCAGATATACCGACTCATGGCAGACAGCATACACGCGGACTCCTCTCAGGCAAATTGATTCGTTTTTATCTACATCCTTGCGATGGATGTGTTTTGTCGTAAGATTTTGCAGAGAGAAGTTACACCGTATGCAAAAACTAACTCAACCCGAAACATCTACGGAGCAATCGGACAGGAATGCGCGACAGTATCAGGCTCATTAATACAGGCAAATATATTCCAGCCAAGACATTCAATACATAAAACGCATACACCAACTGACTGGGACAGCCTAACTTACGCCATAATATCAACTCTACAAATGCCTGAAATGCTATCCCGAAAAGGTATATCGGAAAAATATAATTGCGGAATGAAGAGAACAACCTCGGCATACATTCCGCCAATATCATACTTGTGCTCGTGATGGCAGCTACCCCCACCACGCTCTTCAACAGCCACCACGGCTCATCGTGCGATGTGAACACATACAGCGCACAATACACCGCCCAACAGCAAATATTCATCACCCAACACTTCACTACACCAATCTTCCTACACCAATCACCAGTTCCCCATTTGTGCAGCCAATATTTATATGTTACTATGCCTAGCAGAAAAAACGGCAAGTGCTTGTTCATAGTAAAGAGATAACACCAGTTGACATCCACCCAATCTGTAAAATCCACAAAATAAGCCACGATAGCCACTACACCAGCAATCACCTCTGCCACCATACCGCCTTTGGAAACATACAGATAGCACGGGTATAGCAGCATTAACCACACCAGCGATATCAGATACCACCTATGCGGCCACGGCGTACTGTCATAATCCACCAGAGCATACAGAAACGTGTCAAGTCCTACCTCCTTAGGGTGTTTCACCACTCCATTAAACACAGCCTGCATGGCACATCCCAGTACGGTGCAAAATAGCAACGGCACAACAAGTCTCATAGCCTTGTCTTTATAAAATGTCCCTACACCGCACCGTATGCAGATTCTGGTGCGATACAGCAGCATACCACTTACAAAGAAAAACGTAGCCATAAAGAAAGGCTGGAACACCTCCCTTATTCTATGTACAAACAGGAAATCGGTACCCGTAGTGGCATCGTACAGTCGCACGTGATTCATCACCACAAGCACAGTGGCCATACCTTGTAGTATCGCAATCCAGCTAATCCTATCCGAAGAATGCTTAATTGTCTTCATAAAAAAACTATATTACGAGCACAAAAGTAATAATAAAAATCCGAACAGACAAAAACGACACGGACTTTTTTACTCATGGCATTACCAACACAACTTGTCAAGAAAAAGATTTGCAAAAAGACTGTTAATCGCTTGCAAGTCTCAGTAATATTGATTACTTTTGCACTTGAATAATCGAAAAACGTGCGAGGCATTTCGCAAACAGCAAACATTTATCTATGTAAAATATATTTTCAACAATGAACGTGGCTCAATTCCATAAAGAAATTCTTTTCAAGAATAAACATATAATATTTTTCCTTATATCATTGATGGTTTTGGCATCTTGCAATAAGCCTTCCGGTCAAGGCTATATGCCATCACCAGAAGATTATATGGGAAAGTGGAAGTATGAGGTATGGATAAATGATACTACTGAAGAAAATAAGTTTTTCGGTTTGGAACTGCGAAGTGCAGGTAATGACTCCATAGAAGGGCTGTTTTGCTCCGTTTGGTTGAATGGTGAAAGACTTGATGGAAGTAATGCTGACGAAGAAACTACGACTAATGTATGGGGAAAATTCATCAACGATTCATTGTATGTCAACGTAAAAGGCGGTCGTTGGGAAGATGCTTCTGCAAAAGCCGTAATGCGCTTGGTAAATGATTCTTCTTTGCTCTGGAAAGTAATAAGCGAAGAAGGGGAGATTTTTATTCCTGATAGCGTTATATTAAAACGTGATTGTGATAGTATAAAAACAGGAAAAGAAAACGCTGTTACAGAGCCGACAGATACAGCGGCCGTCCAATTGAAAGGCAAACTTGGTGAATATTCTGTAAGGGGCTTAGAAAATGGGCTGTATGAAGATGAAAAGCCATTAGGTGACATATCGTTAATGAAAAGTGGAAAAATAATCTCTAAAATAGATTTGCCGATTTATGAACCAAATTGTAATTTTACATTCTCCGGCATTCAAGCCACCGATAAAGGCTTTAGCTTTAATATCGCTTATGGACATTCTCGCAATCTATATGAGCAAACCTTTGTGTTTGAATACATAAACGGTGAATTTTATCTGATAAAAACTATTGACCATCGTTCGGTTGAAGTAGAGGAGGGGGTCGACTTTAAGGAATCAGAAAACAAGCTAAAAGAACCTATCCCATTTAGCAAGTTAAATATCGAGAAAATGATGTTAACCTATTCAGAAATAAGCGAGGATGAATAGCGACCTTATACTTCTCTTTTGGTTAGGATTAGCGTGCTTAGCTCTTATGCTAATGGTGAAATTTGTGTATAGTACAAAAGTGGCTTTGCTACATCTTGGCACGTTCGTGGCATATACTTCATTACTTATGTATGGAATGTACTTCGCAGGACAAGGAGGCACAAGTCTTGTATGGTGGTGCTTTCTTGTATTTGCCTATATCCTTCATTTCATAGTGCTGTTAATAACTGCGTTATATAAGAAATTTAAATAGAATTGTAATGAGAAATTTTATCTTTTTCTTTATGCTCATCCTTCTGGCATCTTGTCAAAAGTCTGTAACTCAAAGCTACATCCCCAATCCCAAAGACTATACAGGAACATGGGAATATGAGGTCTGGGCAGCCGATTCTACAATAGAAATGGAAATAGCAAAAGAGTATTTCGGCTTAATACTACTAAACACAGGAGTTGATTCCGTCAAGGGATTATTTTATTCAGCCAACGCCCAGCAAGATGGAAACGTATACGATGGAAATGAGGATTTAATATTTTCATCTATTAAGGATGTAAGTAATGTAGACAAAGATATTAACGTATGGGGTAAAGTCGTAAAAGATTCATTATATATCACATTGAAAGGTAGTTATAGGGAAAATACATCTGCCAAAGCCGTAATGCGCTTAGTGAATGATTCAACTTTGCTTTGGAAAGTAATTGCCAAAGAAGGTGAGATTTACGTTCCCGATAGTGCAATATTAAAACGTGAATATGAGATGGAAGTAATCCATGACTCTTCCCAAGGACTAATTGACACTTCTCTTGTACAACTAAAAGGCAAACTCAGCGAATATTCGGTATATTGCGCTGAATCAGAGGAGTATGGGGATGACGAGCCAATGGGATATGTATCACTTTTGAAGAATGGTGAAACTATATCTAAGATTGCTTTGCCATGTTATATGTCGAATAGTGATTTTATACTATCTGATGTCACAGCAACCAGCAAGGGATTCAAATTCAGTATTGATTATGGACATACCCACCTTCGCTATAAACAAATCTTCGTAATAGAGTATATCAATAATGATTTCTATCTGGTCAAGACCATTGACTACAGGCCAAACGGATTGGTACCATACGGTAATTCAAGAGAATCTGAAAACAAACTGAAAGAGCCAATAACATTCAGCAAGGTAAATATCGCAAAAATAATGTTAGACTATTCAGGAATAAGCGAGGATGAATAGCACCTTATACCTCTCCTTTGGTTAGGATTATTAGCTCTTATTCTAATTGTGAAATTTAATATAAATTTGTAATGAGAAATATTATCATTTTATTAGCTCTTGTTCTTTTGGCATCTTGCAACAATCGAGGTGCCAAGACACAACAGAATGTTAACGACTCTATCAATACTGATTCTGTGATTGCCAATACTGACATAGTAAATGGCGATACAGGCAAAGCTGTCACAAATATCATTGGCGCATATCTGAAATGGAACAAGACGCATAATGATGACAATTACAAACTCATTGACACACTATCAGTTAAGGACAATGTGTTTCTGTCTTTTCACAAAGACAATAGTTTGCTAATCAATAAACTGAACGAGTTGTTTCTTGCAAAGAAATCCAGCATTCTTGAAGCAGAGTGTGGAGAAACTCAAATGGAAATAGACGTGTTTTCATATAAGCAGTCTGATTTCATTAGTTTTTCAGAATCAACATTATATTATTCGCTCCGTCGAAATCATAACATTTCATATTCCACATACTTGAATTTCCAGAACGAGATCTATCAAGTAAAAATCAAATCTACAGATCGCATAAAGAAAACGATCAATGATTATCTGAAGAAATACGAGTTCAAATGCAGTAAGGACTTTGACATTTCCCGAGATTTTGATTTCTATATCTTCAAGGGAAATATCTATCTTATTCCATTCTACAACAATGATTTAGCTGAAGAATACCAAGATGATTTTGATGGAGATCAGGATAATGAGGAAAACACATCCCCAGGCTACATAAAGCTCAAATTCGATGATGACCTCAGATTCCAGTTAATAAAGATAGATGATGTAATTAGTGAATATGCAGGAAAATAAATTAAAGTGAGTTACCTCCCTGCGGTCAGTGGGTCTGCGACAAATCTCAATGAATTCGCACCTTTGGTGCTTGAACTGACAATAATTACCAATCTGCGCTATCTTTTTCCATAAATTTTCATTTTTTATTGGTTGAAGATTGGTAAGATTGGTAATTATTGTCAGTTAACAGCAACTTGTTACTAATCAATTATAATCGAATTCAGGTTAGTTCGATTATTTCAACTCTCTGCATATAGCTTACCCGAATTGACACGAAATTAAGAACTTACTAAATAAAAGACGCTCAATCTCTTGCCTATCTCGATTTTTTTTCGTACCTTCGCCACGTGAATTGCGTAAAACATTATTTTCAACCTAAAAAATTATCAACATTGACCTAAAAACCTTATGAAAGTGATAAAGACTTCCATCCTTGCGTTGTCGGCTCTTCTCATGCCTGGCTCTTCGGTTGTGGCTCAGCAGCAGACTATCAGCAAGACCATCACCATTGACAGTAGTAAGCCAAGTGGCATGATTGATCCTATGCTCTACGGACAGTTGTTTGAGCATATCTATTTCTCAGCCAACAACGGAGTGTGGCAGGAACTTCTCTTTGAACGTTCTTTTGAGCCAGAACACTTCCCTGGCATTCCGCCTCGTGATGGATATTTCGACGGCTGGTTTGCTGATGATGACAATGTGCTGCACTCTCCAACCCGATATGAACAGCCGATAAAGATTACATCCGTTGAAACCGATGATTACGACATTACGCTCGACGTGAACTGGCGCTCGTATCGTCTGGCTCGACGTGCATGGAGCGGTGGCTTGATGGATATCCGCTTCGCTTTTGGCAATCAGGCTAATGGTGAGCCTTACTTCGTGCGTATGCACAACCCGTACTACGAGGTGCGCTCGCTCTCCGTGGCTCAGACGGAGGAGATGCGCAAGAATGAGGAACTGGCAAGGGCGCGTGAGGCGATGAAGAAGAAGGAGGACAACGCAGCCAATTTCTCTATCTCCACCCAGACGGAAAAGGAAGTGGAGATGTGGGGTAGAAAGCGTAAGGTAAAGACATTCGAGGCTCTTGTGAAGAAGATAGCAACGGACAATCAGATCAACGAGCGTCAGGACTGGCATAAGCTCCGCATTTCTCGTCGTGGCAATACTGCAAAGGTGTTTTATGATGGCAAGCAGATTCTCGCCTATAACAAAATTGATAAGACAGGCAAGAATGACATCACCTTCTGGGTAAACTATACGGAAGCTCTTTATCGCAACATAAAGGTGACTTCTGCCGATGGTAAGAAGGTGTATTTCGAGGGAATGCCACAGGATGTGAAGATTCCCGACGTAGCCCCACAATGGAAATCGTTTGGCAATGGCGAGTTCAAAATGGTGAAGGGCGATGCCGTGAACATGAACTACTCTCAGCAGATTAGTAGCAAGGGTGGCGAGGCTGGACTTGTGCAAGGTCCTCAGAACGTGGTGGCTGGTGAAAAGTATATAGGCTATATTCATGCCAAGGGACAGGGAACGCTCTCTGTCGCACTTCGCAATGGCGACAAGGTTGTGGCACGTCAGGCTCTTGGCACTACGGGCAACGACTGGAAGAAGTATGAGTTTGAGTTGAGCACTCCGACCTATTCAGGCGATGCCGACTTTGCCATCTGCGTAGAGAACGGTACGGTGCAGGTAGATGAGGCAAGTATGACGACGGCTTCAGGCAAGGCACTCGGCGGTTTCCGTCCTGACATCTTCAACACCGTAAAGAAACTTCACCCTACCTGTATGCGTTGGCCAGGTGGTGGTTATGTGGCTCAGTACGACTGGAAATGGGGCATCGGTCCACAGGAGAAACGTCGTCGCTGGGATCATTGGATGTGGATGGACTACGATCAGAACTGCTTTGGCACGGATGAGTTCATCAGGTTCTGCCGTGAGGTGAACTCAGAGCCTGTGCTCGTGGTGAGCGTAGCCTTTGAACGTCCAGACTCAGAGGCTGGCGCAATAATGGAGAACGCGCTTAACTGGCTACGCTACTGCAACGAGCCTGCATCGGGCGAATGGGGAGCAAAGCGTGCTGCCAATGGGCATCCAGAGCCTTACAACATAAGATACTGGGAGATTGACAATGAGATGTGGGAAATGGGTATAGAGAAGTATGAGGCGTGTGTGCGCCGTTATTCGGAGGCTATGCGCAAGATTGACCCATCTATAAAGATAATAGCGTGTGGAGGCTTTCAGGAGGATTCTGCATTCATAGCGCGTTCAGGCAATTACTTCGACTATCTCAGTCTGCACCACTACGAGCGCGAAAACGGTTATGCCACAGGTCCTATCAATCTCGGCAAGCAGTATGACCACTATGCCGATATGATAGCGAAGAGTCCGAATCCGAATATCAAACTGTTCATTTCTGAATGGAACCTTAACAGTCAGGACTGGCGCACAGGTCTTTTCGCAGGTGGTTTCCTCAATATGTGCGAATCGAAGGATGTGGTGGCAATGGGCGCAGCTGCCCTGTTCATCCGCCGTACCGACTCACCCGACTGGAACAATGCGTTTATCAACTTCGACTATAAGGATGTATATGTAGCACCAAACTATCAGGTAACCGACTTGTGGTACGATAATTTCTCTCGCTATCTCCTGTCTTATACAGGCGACACGGGCGAGCTGAACGTAGTCACCACGATGTCGGAGGATGGCAAGAGCGTTATTGTGAAGGTAGTGAACCCTACCGACAAAGCGTATAGTCTTGTTCTCAAAAATGACAGATGGCCAGCAAAGGCAGATGCAAGCTATGAGTATTACGCTCCGGGCAATCTGATGGTGGGCAACACTATGGATAACAAGAACGCCGTAGCTCTGAAGACCATGAGCGTAACGCCTTCTGACAATACTTACACACTCTCCGTAGAGGCATATTCAGCGGGAGTGATGAAGATTGAAAGGTGAGAAATGATTAAATGAAAAATGAACAATGAAAAGTGAAAAATACAAGTTACCATCCAAAAGCGTAATCTGTATTTCTATATTTTTCATTGTTCATTTTTCATTTAATATACGGAAAATGTAAGAAATAGCCTTGAAAGGTAGATGGTATATGCCTTTTAGGGCGATTTTTGCATAGAAACAACACGAGAATAGATAAGAACGAGTGAATTTCCGTGAAAATATAACACATAGCTTTTTCTGAAAAATCCGCTGATTAACTGAAATAATCACGGAAATATTTGGTAAAATGCGAAAGAATAAGTATTTTTGCACGCAGAAACAAATTTAGATAATACGACTATGGCAGCAATGACATTTACAGTAGAAGTACCAGATTCTGTCAAATTGGATCGCAAAGCTTTACAGGAGCAGTTGACTGCTTTTGCAAAGATTCTTATATCCTATGCTCCCAAGGTCAAGAAAAAGGAGAAAGAGGACATGCATATATTCGATTGTTTCTCTGGTGATTGGGGCGGTAATCGTGATTCCCACGAGATAGCAGATGAACTATATGCAGGAAGGGAGAACTCTCGTACAGTTGAAACATGGTAAGGTATGAAATATTTACTTGACACCAATGTCCTGATTGCTATGTTCCGAGGAGAACATGGTATTCGTGAGGCCATCCTAAAGGCTGGCACAAAGAATTGTGCTATAAGTGAACTTACCTTTGGAGAACTTCTTGTTGGAGCATATAAGGGAAAGAGCAAACGGCAACAGAAAGAAGTAGAAATAGCAGGTCAAATGTTTCAAATGATTCCTGTTACAAGCGATATAATAGATTGCTGGGCAAGACAACGCGCACAATTAGAATTGCAAGGCAATAAGATAGATAGTATTGATTTACTAATAGCATCAACGGCATTACAGAAAAGACTTACAATCGTCACTCATAACATCAAACACTTCGACCGAGTTCAAAATCTGAACATCGTAGATTGGGAAACCAAATAAAATCTCAGCCCTCGTTACATTACAGTAGCGAGGGCTGAATAGTTATACGACATTCGAACGAAAATACCCTTTTTTTGTGGCTATTACAATAGTGTTTATTGAATGATAAAAAGAAAAAACATGAAAAAAGCATATTTTTGGTGTTTTTAATGGGGAAAAACAAATATTTTTTATAATTTTGTCGATGGATTACGCTTTAAGCGTATTTCTAAAAGACATTATTGGTAAAATATAAGCATTCGCTATTATTTCGCGTATAGCCAAGAGCCTAGGAAACTATTTGGTATAACAAGCAATGAAATAATAAGTGACAGTATAGCCTATTGTGGGCTTCTGTTCCTGTTTGTAGTAGTGATGCAACACGTAAAGCGTGGTGCATACTTGCAAACAGGACAGAGGTACCATTCCTAGGCTCGCCTCTTGCTATACGCAATAAGGTGCATCACGCCCTTTTTGCGTCATGGCGTGATTGATAGTTGAATGTCCTAATAACTATCAATCTTTATGGCTAATAAAAATCTAAATGCAGCAAAAACTGCAAAAAAGGACGAGTTCTACACTCTGCTAGCTGACATCGAAAGAGAATTACAACATTATTGGCAGCACTTCCGTGGTAAGGTTGTGCTCTGTAATTGCGATGACCCTTACGAAAGCAATTTCTTTAAGTATTTTGCTTTGCGATTCAACCAATTAGGTTTGAAGAAACTTATTTGCACTTGCTATAATGGTTCGCCAATACAAGGAAATGAATTATGTATTGATTTCGGAGACTTTGTAAGCGAACCCAAAAAGATTGCATATAAAGTTGAGATAACAGAGGTTAGGGATATGAACGGCGATGGGGCTGTTGACCTTTCTGATGTTCGATATTTATTGCAGAATGATAGGAATGTACTTTCAACTTTGAAGACTGGTGATTTCCGGGATAATGAATGTATTGAACTTTTGAAACAAGCTGATATAGTTGTGACCAATCCACCGTTTTCTTTGTTCAGAGATTATGTCAAGCAATTGATGAAGTATGAGAAAAATTTTGTGATAATGGGCCGAATGAGTGCTTTGCATTATTCTGAAATTTTCCCATTAATCGTACAGAATAAACTATGGTGTGGATTTAACTTCAATTTTTCTGCAGTTTACAAAGCTCCATATTCAAACACGCTAGAAGCTAATCGAAAGTTTGTAAAATCAAAGGGTCTCAATCCTGATGAAAATTATATTAAAGTTCCTGCAATATGTTGGTACACAAATCTTGATATTAGTAAGCGACATGAAAATATGGATTTAGTTTGTAAATATTCACCAGAAGAATATCCTAGCTACGAGAACTATAATGCAATAGATGTTGCTAAAGTTCAAGATATACCATATGACTATGATGGTATAATGGGAGTTCCCGACACTATTATGGGACAATTTAATCCTGACCAGTTTGAAATTATAGGTTCAAATTGTAGTACAGAATTTTGTAAAAAACTTGGAGTAAAGCCTCTTGGTGAGAATTGGATAAAGAGATATCGTGCTGCAGGGGGTACAGGTCATAATACTAAGAATATGGTTCGTATTGTCTATAACGATTCTCAAGGAAAGCCAAAAGTTGCATATTCTCGAATTCTCATCCGTAATAAACACCCTCAAAAGATATGATGACAATTAAGCAAATAGAAGTGACCGTTGGCGAGATAACCAAAGGTTATGTGAATAATGACGAACTTGGTGTTCGTGGTTATAATGGACGACTTGATATTCGTCCACCATATCAGCGTGAGTTCATCTATAATGAAAAGGAGCAGCAAGCCGTCATTACAACCGTTTTGAATGGTTATCCGCTAAATGTAATGTATTGGGTGAAGCGAAGTGAGGATGCAGAATGTCCTTATGAGGTGATGGATGGGCAGCAACGAACACTCTCGCTGTGTGAATATGTGGATGGCAAGTTCTCATACGACTTCAAGAACTTTTTCAATCAACCAGAAGATATTCAAAAGAAAATTCTCGACTACCCTCTAACTATCTATGTGTGTGAGGGTAATCCGAGTGAGAAATTGGAATGGTTTAAAACTATCAACATAGCGGGTAAAGCACTCAACGAACAAGAAATAAATAATGCTATCTTTGCAGGACCATTCGTTAGTGATGCTAAACGGCATTTTTCTAAATCAAATTGTGGAGCTTATCGTTTGGGAAAGGATTTAGTAAATGGTACGCCTATCCGACAAGATTTCCTAAAAAAAGCCTTAGAATGGATGGCAGAGCATGAGACACGACTGGGACATAGACAATCTGTAGTAGGATACATGTCGGCACATCAGCATGACCCAAATGCCAATAATCTATGGACATATTTTCAGAATGTACTCAATTGGGCTATTACTAATTTCGACATGAAGAAATTCAGAAAGATAATGAAAGGCTTAGATTGGGCATATTTTTACGATAAATATCATACAGCGACTCTTGACACCGTAACTATTGGTAAGCGTATCTCAGAATTGATACGTGATAGTGAGATTCAACGACAGTCGGGTATAATTCCATACGTACTGACAGGTGACGAGCACTATCTCGATTTGCGAGCATTCCCCGAGGACATTAAACTGGCAGCTTGGGAAAGACAAGAACATAAGTGCGCAATCTGTGGAAAAGAGTTTGACATCGAATTTATGGAAGGTGATCATATTACACCATGGCGTGACCACGGACGTACAGTTGTAGAAAATTGTCAAATGCTTTGTCGTGAGTGTAATAGACGGAAAGGAGCGAGATAGCTTTATCCAGGTTCAAACTCCCATCTTACTCCCTTGTAAGTCCTATGCAAGTCCCATTTTTCACCCATTCATAGGAAGGGATTAGAAGCGGATTAGAAGCGAACCTGAAACGGATGTAAAGCGAAGGATGAACGAAGGCATAGCGAGGGCATGAAAGAACCACGAGATTAACGCCCCTAAATTGCAATGTCGAGATTACAAGTGTGATTTTTTTTTTAGAATTAAACGTCAAACACGTACACGGGGGTGTTTTTAGGGGTATAACGGTTTGTTAATCAGATAGTTTAGGGGCGTGTACGTGTTTGTCTAACACATACACGAGTCGTACACAACATGTACACGTTTTTGCTCTTTTACCCAGAATCTAACACCAAGTTGCTCATATTATAAATTTATAAGGCGTGACGACCCGTGTATGTGTTGTGTATATGTTTAACAAACACATACACGCTCTTAACTTATTGATCGTCAGTATAATTACGAGCGTTTTTCGGGGGCGTGTACGTGTTTAGCGTTTAATTCTAAAAAAAAAATCTTCTGAACACAGAAATGCGCCTTGCGGTGCTGGGGCTTTCAAGAAAATTAGCGACGATGACCAGAAAATTTATAATTTTAACGCAGAGACACAAAGACGCAGAGATTTTTTCCTGAACACGGAAAATACAGAATAAACGAAAGTAATGAAGCTAATTGACCACAGATTTTTGAGATTTTAGGGATGTTAATCACAAGCGTAAGCGAGACAATCCCTTAGATCTGTGCAATCTGTGTTCAGCCAAAACAAGGTCTAAGGATTAATACGAGATTAATGTGTTATTAATGCGAAATTATATGTTTTTCACTCCGTGAGGACATTAATTATCACGAATATCACATTAATATCGCATTAATTTTTTATTCACAGATTTCTGGATGTTTATTTTTGTTTGGGACTTACAGATAAAATAAAATCTCATATCAGGTTTACGGCAAGACATTAAGGCAAAAACAGGAAAAAATCTGTATGCGAAAATTTCTCGAAAAAAAGCCTCTTGTAAGTCCTGTAAGGACAGTATATCATAGGATAGGGTGCAACCCTATCTATTCGGATTGAGAGCAAAAGCCCTGTAAGTGGCGACATAATTACATTTTTCTCGATGTGATATGAATTATATCGCACCTACGGCGCTATTGAGAAATGGTAGCTAATGTTACGTGGGCTGCACCCACGCCTATGCTATTTCGCCTTTACAAGGCTTTTTCCTTGTTTTTATGGTTTTTGTTTTTCAAAAGCTAAAGTTGAATAAAGACGTTAATTCTGACATTAATATTCTTTGTGAACACAGATTGCACAGATTGAAGGGCTTTTTTCGCAAAAACTCAACAAGCTACGCAAGTTTCGCTTGCGATGGACATCCCTAATATCCCAAAAATCTGTGGTCGTTAAATTTCACTCGTACTGGTTGTATTTCATCCTAAACACATCAAAATTATGTTTATTGGGATGTCATTTTTTTTGCTGCATTAATCAATTTGATTTTCAATAAGTTACGCTAATTTTAGCAACTTTTATGATTTTTCCTCAGATTTTTTTTCTCGAAAAATTTGCAAACCGCAAATATTTTTTTGTATCTTTGCATCCCCAATTCGAAAGAAAAGGGACCTAAATCTTACGTCAAACGTAAATTAACAATTAAATTTTTTGTCTAACTCTTAATTTATTTTTTAACATGAAGAAAAACCAGCAACTCAGCGCACAGGTTGCAGAGGAATTCCTCGCGCAGAATTATGCTTTCCGTAAGAATATTCTTAACGGTAAAGTGGAGTTTAAGAATATTCAGAAGGATTCTGAGTATCGTATTTTCACCAAGGAGGCTCTCAACTCCGTTATCCATCGTGCAAAGGTGGAGGGTATGGAGTGTGAAGGCAAGGACATCAAGGAGGTTATCTTCTCCGAGAACACCACGATCCATAATCCTATCAAGGAGTATATGGATGCTCTGCCTGCTTGGGACGGCAAGGATCGTGTAACGCCGCTCTGGCATCGTCTGGGTGATGTGAGTGATGAGATGTGTGAGTTCCTGCGCATTTACCATCGCTCTTGCGTAGCTCATTGGCTTCAGCTTGACACACTTCATGGCAATGAGTGTGTGCCAACTCTGATAGGCGATCAGGGCTGTGGCAAGACGACGTTTGCCAAGCGTCTGCTGCCCATAGAGCTTCGTCAGTACTTCCTCGACCACCTCAATCTCTCTAACAAATTTGATAAGGAGATGGCTCTGACCAATAACCTTCTTGTCAATCTTGATGAGCTTGAGGCTATCCGTCCTTCTCAACAGGCATCTCTCAAGCAGACGCTATCTAAGTCAAAGGTCAATGGTCGTCCTATCTTTGGCGGTTCACAGGATGACAAGCCTCGTTTTGCATCCTTCATTGCCACGACCAACAACCAGCATCCTCTTAGTGACGTGACTGGTTCACGCCGTTATCTCTGTGTCAAGATTGCAAAGGGATGTCTTGTTGATAATGATACTCCGATAGAGTATGAGCAGTTCTTTGCTCAACTGAAGTATGAGGTAGAGGTTGAGAAGAAGGCTTATTGGTTTACCAATGAGCAGACCAAGCGCATTCAGGAGCTCAATGCTCCGTTTATGCAGACATCAGATCTTGAGCAGATGATTGATTCTTGTTTCCGTAAGCCAGAGGAAGGTGAGGAGGCAGAATCTATGAGTACTAATCAGATTATGAGCGTGATAAGGAAGGAGTTCGCTAATCTTTCTGTCACTCACTCCACTATTGTGAACCTCGGTATCAGGCTCAAGGAAATGGGCTATGAGGTGCATCGAACTCACAAGGGAAGGGTGTATAGCATAGTACAGAAGAAGGCAGCGTAAAGAGGTAAATGAAAAAGTGAAAAGTGTAAAATGAAAAATACAGATTACACTTTTCACTTAAAGACCGACTTGCGTCGGTGGGTTGGAAAATAAATTAGAAAGAAATTAAATCAGTAAATTAATACCAGTAAATTATAAAATGATATTTCTGGAAATTTAATTTCCATAGCGACGGAGGCCGCATCTAATTTAACGTAAGTTCGACGATACGCACCTTTGGTGCTTAAACTGACAATAATTTCCAATCTTACCAATCTTTGGCCAATAAGAAATAATATTTTATGGAAAAAGATTGCTTAGATTGGTAATTATTGTCAGTTAAAAGCAGCTTGCTGCCAATCAATGATAATTGGTCGAACTGACGTTAATTTACTGAATTTTAATTTACTGATTTAATTTTCTTCCCATTTATTTTCCACTCCCTCCCACGAAGTGGGATTTATTTTTCTTCGTCTTTAAAAACGGTGGGATTAGTTTGCTAATATCAAAAATATTATGTAATTTTGCACGGAAATATGTTCTTGATCTACAAAACCTAAACAATGAAGACAATGTATAAGAAGATTGAAGTGACGGTTGTGTTGCTCATGTTTGCTTTCATGTCATGTATGGCAGGAAAGAAAAGTCCTGTTACGCTAAAGAGTATTAATGGCTATCCGTCTGGGATGATTGACGAGTATTGTTTCCGTGGTGGCACTTCTGTTATTCGCGGTTCTGTGAAAAATGCGGATTTCAATACTATTAAGTTGTATTCCACGGATCATTTTATTGCTCGTGAAGTGATCCATACTATCAGTATTGCCGATGATGGCTCGTTTTGCGCTACCGTCCGACTTCCTCATTCTCTCTATATCAGTATTGATCCATTCGGTGATGATCTATTTCTTGCTGTTGGAGACACCCTCTGTATAGAAGCGGAAGGCGATAAGGCAAGGTATTCGGGAACTGGAGTTACTGAGGAGGTGAATAGGGTATGGCCGAGGCTTAAAAAGCAGTTCTATGATGACTTTGCTTTGTCTTCGCCTTGGAATGAGGCTGACAAGCCACTTATGATGAGATGGAATACAGAGGTGGTTCGTCAGCTTGATGTGGCTGCTATGGCTATCAATGCTGATACAATAGGCATTTTGAAACAATGCTCTCCACAGGCTGCGGATATTCTCAAAACTAATCTTCTTGCCACTCCGCTTCACCAACTTGGCTACGGATTTCACATGTACAGGGTTGCACTTTTCAATTCTGATCATCGCTCAGACCCAAATAGTGTGTTGTCATACAAAGACTATTTCAGTTTTCTGAAGGATAGGGAATCGTATTTGCTTGACAATCCGCTTATGGTTTTCGCTGCTCATGATGTTGTAAATGCTATGGAATACAGCGCTTTCGTTACAATCACTATGTTGTCGAATGCGTTACATGTTCCTTGTAGTAATATGGAAAGCAAGGAATTGCAGCATTATAAGAGTGAGTTTATCTTGCCTGAGCAATACTTAGAAACGACACATAATCAGATGTTGGCGGTTCGTAGTGGTAGGCTGTTGAGCATAGCAGACTATTACAAGATGGCTTGTGACACAATTCATGAGAAATTCGGAATAACATCAGGTAGTTTCATTGAGCAAATGTCTTTGCTACACCATATTGCGTATGATAAGGACGATGAGGTGAATGATGAATTAGTAAACCTAAAGACTGAGCAATTGGCAGGTGCCATACCTCTGTTTACTAATCGTCAGGTAGCTTTTCGTGCCGTCAAAATGTATCAGGAGCTGATTAATTCTCAGCGACAGGCACTTATGGCTGCTGCGCCTGTTACTAAAGCTGATTCTATTTTCCATAATATTATTGATCGCTATAAGGGTAACGTTGTTTTCATGGATTTCTGGGATCTTAGTTGTGGATCATGCCGAGTGGAGATGCTTGAACAGCGTGAGGTTGTGGAGTTTTTCAAGGATAAGAACGTGAAGTTCCTATATATTTGCAACGAGAAATATAATCCTCGCAATGTTGCAGATAGTTTTTGGGAAGAAAACCATATTGCTGGTGAGCATATCTTCATTTCGCCAGATAAGTGGAACTATCTTGCAGAGAAATTCCAGTTTCAGGCTATTCCATTTACTCTCTTGATTGACAAGAATGGTAACATCGTGGAACGGAATGCACATCCGTCAAGAGCAAAGATAGAGTCGTATTTGAGATGAAGTACATTGTAGATTGTAAGTAATCAAATTTAATTTTATAATCAAGAATTAGAGAATTAGAGATTTTTCTTTTGAATTTTAGGAGAATTAGAGAAATGTCGTTTACGCTCCTGTTAATCACGGAAATTCCCAATGCTACGCAAGTAGCAAAAATCTCTTTTTCGCATTAATTCAATTTCTCTAATTCTCTAATTCTTGATCATAAAATTTGACTACTTACATAAAAAAGATGTGACCGTAAGGCCACATCTTTTTTTGTTATTCTTTGAGGTTACTTCTTCTTGCGAATGGTCTTGTAACCAGCATTAAGTACCTGCTGCTTCAGAATCTTGTAGCATTCAATGGCATGTACGTATGCCATATAGCAGGTTGTCTTGGAGAACTTGCAATCGCTGTTGTAAGGATAGCACTGGGCAATAGGCCATACTGTTACCTCTTTCGGGGTTTCATCGCCAGTGAAGCAGAAGCCCTTGCCGCTACCCATGAATCCGCGTGTGGCTTCGTCCTCACCCTGCTTCATTACCTCGAAGCCAGGAAGGATGAACTTCATAATGGCTTCCTTGTCCTGCACCTCTACGGAGAGTGTCGGACGGATGTCAACCCATTCCTTTGGCTTTGACTTGCCGTCGTTGGCTATCTTGCCAAAGTAGCAGCGTGTGGTGATGCGTCCTTCTTCCTCGTTCTCGTAGAGGATGGCGGTGGCAGCCTCGGTGCATGAGCTTACAATCCAGTTGATGAGGTTGTTGTACATAACCTCCTTGGTATCTCCAACCTGAAGATAGGAGGTGATTTCGAGTTCGCCGTTGTCGTTGAGCTTATAGGTAGAGAGATACTTCTTAGCCCTGTCCTGATAGCTCTCCTTGCCTAAGTCGGCATTTATCTCAAGTGATGTTACGTCTATTTTCTGACAGAAGCCTGCCAGAGAGACATAAAAGCAGAGACATATCAAAAAAAGTTTTTTCATATTCATATCTTAATACATTACTTTTATGGTTTCTTGCCACAAAGATAGGGTATTTTCTGAATATATCCAAATTTTTGAGCATCAATCTTTCATTTTTTAACTATTTTGTTGCATAGTTTGCACGCACAGCGTCTTCTTGTGCTTTTGTGGCAAACTGCTGAGGAGTGACTTTTACCTTCTGTTTCATGAACTCTGGACGGTTGTATGAGCGCAGCAGAAGCGCGTTTCGTTCAGGGCCTTTCTGTGGAACGGCAAATGCCTTGTGGCACTTACCGTTGGCATCGAAATAGGAAATGTATGGTCGGGTGTAGTTACCGTCATCACGTCGTGAGGCGGTCATTATCCAGCGTCCGTTGCTTGAGAATGAAGGGTAGCTCTCGGATTCGGGAGAGTTCAAGCCCCCATCCCCTAAAGGGGCGTTTCTCTGCACAATGACTCCCCCTTTAGGGGGTAGGGGGGCTATACAAACATCTGCATCCCTATGCCAAACATGGAAACATCCGTAGTTGCCTATGGCGAAGGCGATGTATTTGCCATCAGGAGATATGCGGGGAAGGGTAGCGCTCTTGCCTATGCTTGCTGCATCGAATACGAGTTGCGGCTCGCCAAACTTATGAGTGGCGAGGTCGAAACTTCGTGAATAGATATTATATTTGACTTCACGAAAACGATCTATCATTTGCTTCTCCTTACCTGTGGAATCCGTGTATTCAAAATGAGCCGAGGTATAGTAAAGCGTCTTTCCGTCAGGACTCCATGTCGGGAAACATTCAAGCTCAGTCGGATTGTTGCTTATGGTCGTTATCTCATTCTTCTTCACATCGTAGAGAATAAGGTCAGACTCCGTGTCGAAAACCTCAATCTTTGCCTTGTCTATGGTATGGAATATCTGTCGTGTGGTATTTGTTGAGAATGCCACGAGATCAGCCGTTGGATGCCATGATGGATATACACCGGCAGAGATTGTACTGTCGGTCTTTAGATCCACCTTGCTCAACTCACCGTTGTGCACGATCATTGTGCCTCCCTGATACTGGCGCATGTGGAAGAGCATATTGTCCGTGCCATAGTTTTGGAAAGAGTGGCAGTTGATGCATTGACCCTTTTCCTCAGTCTGAATGAGCTGATTGTTGTAGATGTCGCTCTCCTCATAGTTGGTCATATTGCGCTGAACAATCACAATATCCTCGTATGCGGTATATGAAGGCTCTATGAGGCGATATGAGATGTATGAATCAATGCTATCTTTCGCTACATAGATAGGAAACGATTTGTAGCAGAGCCATTTACCGTCTTTCTTGCCATACACCTCCACCTTTATACCCTTATCGTTTCCGATAGCGGCAGAGCGTAGTTCCTGCCATTCATCCTCATCAATTATGATCTTATTGTCATCGCCGTATGTGAAGGATATGTCGCCGAATGAAAGTCGGGCAACAGCCTCCTCGCAGTCGGGTAACATGAAGTTGGTAGGGCAGAGATTTGAGGGTATGGTTACTCCGTTGTAGTCAGGGAAGATATTCGGATTCGCACCTGTCTGAATGGCATCAGAAGGGATGGAAGGGGAGGAGCAGGAAGTAAGGAGGAGAAGCACCAGACCCCAAAGGGAGAGTATTTTAGATAGTATTTTCATTATTTACTATTTAGCTATTTACTATTGACTATTTATTTACTATTTTGATATATTTACTATTTACCATTCGCCTATTGATTGACGAAAATAGTACATCAATCAAATAGTACATAAATAGTACATAGTAAATCGTAAATTGTAAATTATAAATTAGGCCTGGGTGGGCTAATAATACTTCGAATCCCTATTAAAGAAATAAACCCACCAGAAAGTATTCCCGAACTCTGCTTCTGATTGTCGGGCAACATCTTCTTCCGAAAGACCATTCTTCATAAGTCCTTGCGTAAGTTGCTGGAACTGCTTGTAGCGGTCAATGACCTCCGTCTTATCAAACTGTATTCCATATTGTGCAGGGTTAGGGGCTGATTGTGGTTCCAGATTTCCATAGAGGAAAGCTGCCTGTTGATAGAGTACGGGTATCTTCTCACCCTTATGCAGATAGAGGTATAGCAGATAGCGTGGCCAGAAGAGTTGGATATCCTTTGCCATCATAGCGTATGCAAGTGTAAGCTCCTGAAAATACTTAGAATCCTTGTTCTGTGTGCGTGAGAAATAATGCAGAATGAAGTTCTCGCATAGTCCTGCATCGCTATCACTTTGATTCCCAATATGGGAATGCAGGTCGTGGATCTTTGCAAGTTCAGGGTATTTTGAAATCAGCTTTGGATTATGTGCGAGAGGTAGAAATCTTTCTGCCCATTCCTTATAATAAATGGTGTGGGATAGTATGTTTAGGTATTTCTCTGTCAGTTTGCTCTCACCGTTTATGATAGATGAAAGAACCATTACCTTTAGTTCGGCGATGTTGAAACCTGTCTCAACCTGATTCTCCATGCACCAGCGGTATGCAAAGTTGGTCATGCCGTGATGAAGGTATATGATAGGTGCGGCCGTATTTGCCATGTGAACTTTCAGAGAGTCGCTTGGCTTTGGAGTCATACCCTTATCGTCGTAGTCGTACATGGTGTTGCCTATGTCGCCTGTATTGAAAAGGGCGATGTTCTTGAACATGATGAGCTGACGGGTAAGCGTGCCGTGAATCTGTCGGATTTCATATATTGCATCCTCCCATTTCTGCTCGTCAATGGCACGATAAGCCTTGCACTCAGCGTGGTAGTTCTCATTGTCATAGTCAGCATCCTCCAGAGCACCGAAAGAGAAACCTATGATTGCGACAAGAAGAAGGGATGGTATTATTGTCGCTACCTTTGGACTCTTGATGCGTTCGCCTACCTTATATAATATAGGGAAGAGGATTAGCGTTAGCAATGCTATCTCGAAAGGAGTGGTGAGCGAAGTGTTAGTTATGTTTCCACTCTCGAAAACTGGTAAGCCAGCCGTGAAGAAACGGTCGCTACGCATAGTGTCAAACACCTGTTGGAACAGGCGGGGAGTTGCTAAGGCTGCAATGATGTAAACAGCTCCTGCTATCCATTTGCGCTCGCGCCCTAAAAGCATTATTACACCCAAAGTGAAGGATGCAGCCACAGAGTAGGTGCCGAGATAACGGTAGCATAGGGCAATGATTATTGAGCCAAGAATAGCCACAATGGTTGTGCCATATTTGAACTTCACGCTTGCCATGCTTCGGAATGCGAGTACGAGCAATGATGCTGAGAGCAGTCCGATAGTCTGGCTAAAGCAATATCCTTGATTCTTGTTATAGTAGATCCAGTAGCCGAGATCAATCTCTGAAATCAAGAGGCATACCAGAGGGATTAGCAGGATAGGGGAGAGGGCATTCGAAATGCGGAGTGCCTTCTTCATAGTGAAGAAGATAGCTATCCACATCAGTATCAGTACAGAACTGCCCAATGCGGGATAATAGAATAGTTGGGTAAAGTAGCATCCAATCCATTGCAGAAAGCCTGCCGGTCGGGTTTGATACTGCTGCCAGAATTCCGATGTGTCGTTGAATAGAGAGCGTAGCTGCTGCATATAGAGCACGTCAGCATTACGCATAAATAGAAAATACCATGACAGTAGTGCGAATACGAGCACGCTTATCCATGGTATAAGGTTGAGTAGGTTTAGTTTAGGTTTCATTCTGGGGTATTAGGTGATGGGTGTTGGATGATAGGTGTTGGTGGTTTGTAAGCATTCGTGAAAATACTATACACCAACACCCATCACCTATCACCCAATAGCTAATGTTTACTTGTTCTTCTCAATCCACAGACGGGCATTTACGAATGCCTCGTGCCAAGGTGTTACCTCATCAGTGAGACGACGCTCCTCTGGGTAGTAACCACACTGCCAAGGGAACTGTGTACGCTCTGGGTGTGGCATGATAGCGAGGTGACGGCCGTCGCTGCTTGCGATAGCGGCAACATCGTAGCTTGAACCGTTAGGGTTAGCTGGATATTCAGAGTGGTTGAACTTAGCTGCGATGTTGTACTCTGACTCTGCAAGTGGGAGGTTGAACTTACCCTCTCCGTGAGCTACCCAACATCCGATCTTCTGGCCAGACAGACTGCCGAGCATTACAGAATCGTTCTGTGGGATGGTGAGAGTAACGTATGTTGACTCGAACTTGTGAGAATCGTTGTGAAGCATCTCTGCATAGTCCTTTGCGTTGCTAACTGCGTGATCGTTGTTCAGGAGACCAAGCTCAACCATGAGCTGACAACCGTTGCAGACACCGAGTGAGAGTGTGTCCTTACGAGCATAGAACTTATCCAGAGCCTCCTTAGCCTTAGGGTTGAAGAGGAATGCACCTGCCCATCCCTTTGCAGAACCGAGAACGTCAGAGTTAGAGAAACCACCGCAGAATGCTACGAGGTTCACTTCCTCAAGAGTCTCACGGCCTGTGATGAGGTCGGTCATTGTAACGTCCTTAACATCGAAGCCTGCCATATAGAATGAGTATGCCATCTCACGCTCAGAGTTAGTACCCTTCTCACGGATGATAGCTGCTACAGGGCGGTTGCTCTCTGGACGTGCCACACGCTTGAGCTGTGGAGCCTTGAAGGTGCACTCGAGAGGCACGTTCTTGTAGTTCTTGTAACGCTCTGCTGCCTTACCGTTGAATGACTGACGACGGTCGAGCAAGTATGATGTCTTATACCAGGCATCGCGCATCTCGTCGATGTCGAATACGAGGGTAAGCTCACGGTTTGCAAGTTCTGAGTTTGGTACCTGAGCATTGCTCTGGTGACGCTTGATAGTGATGTTGCGGTCTGCTGAAGGAACACCGATCTTAGCGTATGCGATACCTGCATCCTCAAGAATCTTCTTAGCGCGTGGAGCGTCAGCATCAGCAACCTGAATAACGATACCTGGGTTCTCTGCGAAGAGCACCTTAACGATGTCGTCGCCCTTGATTTTGTCGAGGTCGAGAGCAAGACCGCCCTTAGTGTTAGCGAAGCACATCTCAAGCAATGTGGTGATGAGACCACCTGCTGAAATATCGTGACCTGCAAGGATAAGACCCTCGTTCACGAGCTGCTGAACTGCGATGAATGCATCGCGGAAGTACTCGGCGTTCTTGACTGTTGGAACATCAGAACCAACCTTGCCCTGACTCTGTGCGAATGCAGAACCGCCAAGCTGAAGCTCGTCGAATGAGAAGTCGATATGATAGAGGCGTGAAGCCTTAACGTCCTTGAGTACAGGAGAAACAACCTTCTTGATATCAGAAACCTCACCGCCGGCGCTTACGATAACGGTACCAGGAGCGATAACCTTCTTTCCGTCAGGATATTTCTGAGTCATTGACAGAGAGTCCTTACCTGTTGGTACGTTGATCTGAAGTTCGCAGCAGAAGTCTGACAATGCCTTAACGGCTGTGTAGAGACGAGCATCCTCACCCTCCTGAGCGCGGCAAGGCCACATCCAGTTTGCAGAAAGTGAAATGCTATCCATACCGTCAGCCAAAGGTGCCCAAACGAGGTTTGTGAGTGACTCTGCAACTGAGAGCACAGAACCTGCTGCTGGGTTAGCGAGAGCAGCCTGTGGAGCATGACCGAGTGATGTAGCGATACCCTTTGTACCTGTATAGTCGAGAGCTACGACACCGCAGTCTGACAATGGCAACTGAAGTTCGCCCTGACATTGCTGACGTGCTACGCGACCTGATACGCAACGGTCAACCTTGTTTGTCAACCAGTCCTTACAAGCCACAGCCTCAAGCTGAAGCACGTTCTTCAGATAGTCAACGAGCTGTGCGTTGAGGGTAGAGTTTGCAGAGAGGCCAGAGAGGTCGTATGTAACAACGTCGTATGTACGCTTAACGGTCTTATCCTCCATGATTGTCTTTGGAGAGCTACCGAACATCTGCTCTACTGCGAGGTCGAATGGACGAACGCCGTCAGCCTGCTCAAAAGCGAAGCGATGGTCGCCTGTTGTCTCACCAACGGTGTACATTGGAGCACGCTCACGATCAGCAATCTTCTGCACATGCTCAATGGCTGACTCGTCGATGAGCAAGCCCATACGCTCCTGTGACTCGTTGGCGATGATTTCCTTTGCCGACAATGTCTTATCGCCTACAGGGAGCTTATCCATGTGAATTAATCCACCACACTCCTCTACAAGCTCTGAGAGACAGTTTACGTGACCTGCTGAACCGTGGTCGTGGATAGATACTACTGGGTTTGAATCCTCCTCGCCGAGAGCGCGGATTACGTTGTATGCACGCTTCTGCATCTCTGGGTTAGCACGCTGAACGGCGTTGAGCTCGATACCGCTTGAATAGCGACCTGTCTCTACAGAAGAAACCGAACCGCCACCAAGACCGATGCGGTAGTTCTCACCACCCATCACAACAACCTTGTTGCCTGGCTGTGGCTCGCCCTTGAGGCAGTCGCGCTGA
>CACYXI010000068.1 GCA_902778265.1 uncultured Bacteroidales bacterium
GCTATTGCAGGAGCTTCATATAACGATGATGTTATATGTGTAGATCTCGGTCATCCAACAAATGCCGCATCTCTTGCATCACAGAAGGCATCAGGCAACTATCTGCTTGACAATAGCACAGCTACAGTAACTGTAGATGGCAAGGCTGTAGATATCCTGACTGTAGAGCTTCGCAAGGATGGTAAGCTCTATATATTCCTTGCAGAGCCAGTTGCTAACGGTGAGGTTAAGGTTACATTCAAGAATCCAGATGGTCTTATCAAGTGTAACGACGGCTTCGAGCTTACAGAATTCACAGAGACCGCAGATCTCAATTCTAATTTAACCGAAATTTATTCTGACATTTATACAGAGCCAGCACTCGAGTCTGTAACTCCACTTGACGGTTCATTCGCACTTGAGCCTAAGGATCTCAAGACTATCACTCTTACTTTCGACAAGAAAGTGTTTGCTAAAGGCGAATCAGTTCCAAAGGCAACTTTGTCAACAGGTGCAGAGCTTACTCTGAAGACCACAGAAGAGACATCAAATACTCTCACATTCGAGTACAATGGTCCAGAGCTTGCAAAGGGTACATACTCTATTAAGATTGAGAATATTGTAAGTGATCAGGCAACACCTATAGTTGACCCTATCGTTCTCACATACGAAATCGGTAAGATTAGTCTTGCAAAGACTGAATATACACTTCTTTCAGACAACAAGACTGTTACTGCCGAGGAAGGTGGTATTCCAGATGGTTGGAAGTTAACACTTGAGAAGGATGGTGTAGCTGAAGAGCATAATGGCGGAAGTGGATCTCGTGGCTTCCTCTATACAAACTCTAACGTACAGTCTGCTGTATATATGCGTAACTGGGAGGGTAATGCAGTCCTCACTTCATCTCCTGTAAAGATTCAGAAGGGTGATGTTGAACTTCGTGCTTACACCGCAGGTTGGGGTACTGGAGGTTCCTTCAAGATGACTCTTAAGAATGCTGCAGGTGAAGAGGTGCTCTCTAAGTCAATCTCTATAAATACAGTACTCGAGAAGAATCGTCAGGGTAATTTCCAGGCTGACCCATTCCGCTTTACTTCTGATGGTGGCGAATACACATTTAGCATTGAGCTTGAGGGTTCTTCTAATGAGCTCCTCTGTGCAGGCTTCGAGGTATATTCATACAAGGAGAGTGCAGGCGATAAGGTTGAGAGCGAGGTTGTCCTCAATGAGACATTTGCTTCTTGTGGTGGCAATATGCCAGCTGAAGGCTCTGGTTGGATTGTTTACGAGAACAACAACCCACTCGCTGCTGGTAGCGGCCGTAGCGGTACTTCTGGTATCCTTAATCTTGGTACTGGTGGCATGGCAGCTGCATTCTTCGCTCGTGAGTGTGGTACTAACGATGCTGCAAATATGCGCATCACATACGGTGAGCAAGAAGGTGGTCCTAAGCTCGAACTGAAAGCGGGTACATACGAGATTTCATACAAGACTGCAACATGGAATGATGAGGGTGGTAATGCCAACGGTACAAGTAAGGTATTCTTCCAGCTTGTTGACGCAAGCACAGGTGATGCGGTTATAACCAAGGAACATGTAAACAGCACTGCTGCTAACTACAAGAATGGTGCTAACGCAAATCCAAATGTAGAGGCAGATAAGGTTTCATTCAGCTTCACAACCGACGGCGGTACATACATCCTGAAGGCTTGGGGTACACAGAACACCTTATGGGGTGACGTGAAGATTGAGAAGCCAGGTTCAAAGGCTGCCAAGTACTATCAGAACCTTGCAGAGGCTGTTGAATTAGCAAAGCAAGAAGCTACATTTGCTGCTGAAGAGAAGTACAATGGTAAGACAAAGGATGCCCTCAATGGAGCTATTGCAAAGTATAGCGTAGATGATCCAAAGATGCACACCGATAAGGAGTTCGATGCTGCTGTTAAGGAACTTGAGGCTCTTGTAAAGCAGTCTAAGGAGCGTCGTGCTAACATTGACAAGTATCCATCAAGCCTTGAGGCATTGGAGAAAGCTATAGCAGATGCTAAGGAAACCAAGTATGCTAATATCCCAGAGGTTGCTGATGCTGAAAAGTATTACAACGACAACAAGGATGTTGACTACATTAAGCTTGACGATGCAGATCTTAAAAAGGCAGTTGAAGCTCTCGACAACAAGGCAAACCTTACATCTAACATGGTAAAGACTTGCTTGCCACTCGTTACAAAGCAGATTACAGATCTTGCTGCTGCAATCGTAGCACTTGATGAGGCTTCTGTAAACGATGAGGCTGTACTTGCTGCTGGTAATGCTACTACTGACGATCAGAGTTTGGTCGCAAAGTTGAAGTATATCTACACTTCTAAGCTCTACAAGAAGATAGCTACAGGAAACCCATTCAAGGAAAAGGATGCTGATACTGGCGATGAGGTTGACGTAACAATCCCTGCTTCATTCCTTATCCAGAATGCAAACTTCTATAGCACAGGTACCGTTAATAACGGTGATGTTGCTGCTAAGGATACAGACTTCCCTGGTTGGACTATCGAGAAGACAACAGGTAACTTCTCTGCTGTTTGGGGAACCGCTCAGTGGTGTGGTGAGCCTGCTTCTGCTACCAAGCCATTTGTTGATGCTGCTGTTAAGTCACCTTGGGGTACAAGTGAGTATGATGCTAAGCAGCTTATTGAGGACATCCCTGTAGCTAAGTATAATGTATCTATCATCGTTGGTGAAGACGGCGGTGGTGATCCACGTCAGGAGTCTTACGCTTACCTTGGTGAAGGCGACGCTCAGATCAAGAATGTCTATGAGGGTGAAGAGCCAGACGGAGAGGGAAAGGTTTCTTACTCTCGCGATACACAGAGAGCTCGCGAGTTTAACGATGTTGCACCTCAGGCAAATGGTAATGGCGGTAACTTCGCTACTCTCCTCCTTGGTGCTCACGTAAGCGTAAACGGTGGTTTCGGTAGAATCGATAACGCTACTCTTACAATCACAGGTAAGGCTGACAACTTCGACTATGCAAAGGCTGCTGCAGCAATCGACAATCTCCTTGCTACAAGCATCGAGTCTGTAGAGGCTGCTCCTGCAGGTGAGCCAGCAAGCGTTAAGTACTATACCGTTGACGGCAAGCAGACTCTCAACCCACAGGGTATCACCATCAAGGTTGAGACTTGGGCTAACGGTTATGTCAAGGTTAGCAAGGTTGTAAAGTAAGTTCACTGGTTATAAGGTTTTTGAAGTTATGTGGTCTTTGACTAATTGAAAATTAATCTCATAATTTTCTTCTGACCAAAAAAAGCTGAAACCGATAAACCTTAAAACCTGAGTTCGCAAAACATAATTAAGGAGACCGCCTCTGGCATACGCTGGAGGCGGTTTTCTATTCGAATATGTAATGCTATGAAAAGTCTGTGATACAATAAAATGTACATAATAGACAAAAAAAATGTAACTTTGCAGTCAGAAATAAGGCAAAGGATTTAGGGATGATCCCCCTTCAACCCTTGACATTCTAACACGTTAATTTTAATTTAGGAACCATAAAACTTAAGACTAAAACAATTACTGATGAACAGATCAAAACAAGTTTTTCTGCTTGTATTATCTTTACTATTGAACGTAGTATCCGTATTTGCCGCTGACAACTTTATTTCATTCACTAACGGTGATTTGAAACTATGTCAGGCAAATGAATCATTCTCTATTTGCATAAGCGACAATGATAACATTGCAGTAAAACTCGCAGCAAAGAACCTTGCATCCGACTTCCAGAAGGTTTGTGATGCTAATGTCACCATTTCCTCTTCTGACTCAGAAGCACGCATCATAGCCGGTACTATCGGCAATAGTGCTGCCATTGACAATCTCGTGAAGAGTGGTAAGATTGACGCAAAGGCTCTTAATGGTAAGATTGAAAAGTATATATTAAATATAATTGACGGAAAACTAATCATAGCAGGCAGTGACCGTAGAGGCACTGTTTATGGTATCTATGAGCTCTCTCGTCAGATAGGTGTGTCTCCATGGTATTACTGGATGGATGTTCCTGTGAAGAAACAGAAAGAGGTGTACGTAAAGAATGGAACCTATACTGACGGTGAGCCAGCCATAAGATATCGTGGTATCTTCCTTAACGACGAGGCTCCTTGTCTCACATCATGGGTAAAGAACACCTTTGGCACAGAATATGGCGATCACCGTTTCTATGAAAAGGTATTCGAGCTTGTACTTCGTCTGAAGGGTAACTATATGTGGCCAGCCATGTGGGGATGGGCTTTCTATGCAGATGATCCACTCAACATGAAGACTGCCGACGATATGGGTATTATGATGGGCACTTCTCACCATGAGCCTATGTGTCGCGCTCAGAAGGAATGGCATAACCATAGTGACAATCCTAATGTTGATTCACAGGATCTGGCTTCACGCAAGAAGGAAGGCAAGGATGAAGGTAATCATGAATGGAACTATGCTACCAACAAGAAGAATCTCGACAAGTTCTGGTATGGTGGTGTAGAGCGTAATAAGCATACAGAGGATATCATCACTATTGGTATGCGTGGCGATGGTGATATGGCTATGAGCGAGGACCGTAATCTGAAGCTCATGGAGAGTATTGTTGCCAACCAGCGTAAACTCATTGCAAAGGCTCGTGGCAAAGCAGCAAAGGATGTGCCACAGGTATGGGCTCTCTATAAGGAGGTGCTCGACTACTATGACGATGGTATGCGTGTGCCTGATGATGTAACTATGCTTCTCTGCGATGACAACTGGGGTAATGTGCGCCGTGTGCCAACCATGAAGGAGCGTCAGCGTAAAGGCGGTTGGGGACTCTACTACCACGTTGACTATGTAGGTGCTCCACGCAATACAAAGACCCTTAACGTAACCCCTATCCAGAACATGTGGGAACAGCTCTCTCTCGCATACGAGAACGGCATTCAGAAACTCTGGATTCTCAATGTGGGCGACCTCAAGCCAATGGAATATCCTATACAGCTCTTCATGGATATGGCTTGGAACTACGGAAAGAGCAAGGAAGGTGTAAAGAGTAATGTAGATAATATTTCTACTCTTCTTGACCATACAAAGGACTTCTGTTCTACCTTCGTTGGCGAGAGTGAGGCTGAAGAGGCTACGAGAATCCTTAATATGTATTGTAAGCTTGCCGGAAGATGTACTCCTGAGATGCTTGACGCAAGGACATATAACCTTGAGACAGGCGAATGGGCAAAGGTGGTAGAGGAGCATAAGACCCTTGAAATTGACGCTCTCCGTCAGTATGTCAACCTTCCTGCAGAGGCAAAAGATGCATATTTCCAGAGCATCCTCTTCCCTATTCAGCTCTTGGCTAACCTTCACCAGATGTACTATGCTCAGGCAATGAACAACGCTCTCAGCAAGAAAGGTGATGCTGCCATGAATGACTGGGCAGACAAGTGCGAGATGTATTTCAAGCGCGATGGAAAGCTCATGGCTCAGTATAACAAGGAAATTGCTGGTGGCAAATGGAATGGTATGATGACACAGAAGCATATCGGCTACAGAACATGGAATGATAATTTCAAGGCAGATATGTTGCCAAGACTTTTCCGCACAGAAGGCAAGATAGAGAATATCTTTGAGGAAGACGGTAAGGGCTATATCTCTATGGAAGCAGAGCATTTCAATGCCTCAACCGACGCAGAAACAGCTAAGTGGACAGTTCTCCCATACGTAGGACGTACTTTGAGCGGTGTTACCCTCCTTCCTGTAACAGCAGATGTAAAGGGTGCTTCCCTCACCTATAAGTTCCGCTATGAGAAGAAAGAGGGTGTTACCCCAACTGTGTATATAGTAACAAAGTCAACTCTCGACTATCTTAACAAGGGCGGTATGACCTATTCTGTTGCCTTTGACGGAGGTAAGGCTGAGACAGTAAACTTCAACGAGAACCTCAATGAGGATCCAAAGAATATTTATAGCATCTACTATCCAACCGTTGCAAGTCGTGTAATCGAGAAGAAGGTAAGCCTTCCACTTGGTTCTGCATCAAATGGTGTTCATACTCTCACCTTTACTCCTAATGATCCAGGTATCGTGCTCGAAAAGATCGTCATCGACTTTGGGGGCTATAAGAGGCAGTATTTGTATGGGGAGGAGAGTTTGAGGAAGTAAATGCCCTACACCCCTCCCCGACCCTTGACTTTCCCCTGCGGGCCGTCGACCTCTTCGACGTTCCCCCGTAAATGGGGAAGGGAGGCGGAGAGCAAAAGGAATCTAAAAAACTAATCAATAAAAAAACAATGAAAAAAATCCTTTCGACATTAGTCTTATTTTTGACTTTATCCTTGTTTTCGGGCTCTGCTTTCGCACAGCAGCGTCGCCCTATTGACTCAAAGCATCCTGCATGGCTTGTGCACGTTGATGTATGGAATCAGGCAGATCCACAGAAGATCATCAACCTTATTCCTGATGACATCAAGCCATACGTCATTCTGAATCTCTCGCTGTCTTGCGCATACGACACAAAACTGAACATCCACCAGCGTCCTCAGAACGCTATCCGTACTTATAAATCATGGGCCACTATCTGTCAGCAAAACAAAATGTGGTTCACGCTTCAGCCAGCAAGCGGTGGTCATACTCACATTCATGAGAACGACCTTGAGACATTCGAGTATTTCTTCAAGAAATTCCCTAACTTCCTCGGCTGGAACTATGCAGAGCAGTTCTGGGGCTTTGACGTGGCAGGTGACTTGTTCTCAAGTTCACAGGCAGCACGTATAGCTCTCTTTGCCAAGCTCGTGCCTATGCACCATAAATATGGTGGTTTCCTCACTATCAGTTTCTGCGGAAACGTGTGGTCACATCCGCTCAACCCAGTAGGTATGCTCAAGCGTAATGCTGATCTCCTTCAGGCTTCAAAGGATTACCCAGAAGCTATTCTCTGGCTCTATAAATATACCACTTCCTCTTGCTTCTATAACAATGAGAGTGTGTGCTTCGGTCCTTTCGTAGCAGGTCTGACAAAGAACTATGGTGTTCGCTATGACAACTGCGGATGGAATGGTGCCCTTGATGCTATCCTCGGTGAGAAGCATGGAAAGAAATATCCTGTTGCCGCAGGTATCGGTACAGTTATGGAACAGACAGCCCAGAATGGTGGTGCCGTATGGGATGGTCCTGAGCTTATCTGGACAGAAGATTTCCAGAATCTCGGCAATACAAAGGTGGGCGAATACACTCAGCGTAACTGGGGTACTTTCCCTGGCTTCCGCAACATCTGGATTGATATGTTCCGCAAGATTATCGATGGAACACTCTATATCCCAACTCAGCAGGAGGTTATCGACAAGACAAAGATCATTATCGTCAATGATATAAAGGAAGGTAATGACGAGGATAAATATGCTACATGGGGCGATCTCTATGATGGCCTCTATAAGCAGACAGACCCATTCAACAGAGGTAACGGTCAGTGGATGGATAATTTCTGGTATTTGAAAAAGACTGGTCGTTATGGCACTATACCTATGACACCAGCCATCACCGACATCGCTTCTGGCATCCCAACAAAAGTTAAGAAGTCACAGCGTTCAAGCGTATGGCCATCTCAAAGTATAAAGACAGCAAGATTTAACGAGGCTTATCCAGTAGTAAGTACAGGCGACTTGTTCGTTTCTCGTTACAAGAATCAGCTTGTTACATATACTCCTTACACATACCTCAACAAGAAGACCACCGCTTCTGCAAACATTCCTCTTCAGTATAACACCTGTAAAAGTCTTGACCTCACATACGGAAAGCTCAGCAGCGGTCTTATCAAGGAGTATGCAGATTCCATCACATTGTATCTGAACAACTACCGTTCAGACACTACAAAGAATGTTGAGGATATCATCGTTGTTAATGGTGCTAAGAGCGAGCCTTCTTTCGAGTTCACCAAGCGTGCAGAGGCAAAGGTGACCACAGAGGCTTCATGGGATGCTGAAACAAATGCTTATACCCTGAAAGTGAGCCATAACGGTCCTGTTGACATCAAGATTTTGTGTGCAGGAAATGAAACTGACCGTAGCACGGATATGGTTAGCAGAGAGCATCTTGAGATTCCAAAACAGCCAGAGGCATACACTGGTGAAATCATCATTGAGGCTGAGGATATGAACTACCGTAGCATCGGAAGTTGCGAGGTTACTCCTTACTACTCTTCTTATCAGTGGGTAAGAGGTCAGGCTGGTAACGGTTTCGTCGTTACTGGTACAAGTTCATCTGCTGCCCTAACTTGCAAGGTACGTGTTCCAAAGGCAGGACAATATACCGCTATGGTGCGTTATAACAATACCTCTCGCGACTGTAACGTGCGTCTTAGAATCAACTCTAACGTTGCCCTTACAGCATCTTTCAAGAAGACAGAAAGAAACGAGTGGAAGAAGGCTGGCGTTACATTCGATTTGAACGAGGGCGAGAACACCTTCTATCTCTTCAACACATCAGGTACCAATATGTTCATCGATCAGGTTATCTTCACACCTGTTGAACAGGAGGCAGAGAAATTTGATATCAACATCCACGAGACAGCTGACGGTACGGCAATACCTAATGTTTCGGCTGCTGCCGAAGGCGAGACGGTAACTCTCACTCCACAGGCAAACGAAGGCTGTACTATTATTGGCTGGAATATCATTCATGGTAATATAACACTAACTGAGAACGAGGATGGCACATTCTCATTCACTATGCCTGATGATATCGTTACTCTTGAGCCTGTCTTTAAAGATACTGCTGTTGAATATGCGCTCAGTTTTGATAATGTAGCCAATGGAGGTATTCCTGAAGGCTGGCGTGCTGATGATGGTACCATGCATCAATATCCAAACACTTATAGTTCAGGTCCTCGTACCTTCAAGGGCTTCACAGGCGCTTATAATGCAGCCCTCTATTGGCGTACTAACTTCGCCGACTATGGTAAGCTTAGTGCTTATCCTCTCACCCTTTCCCCAGGCAACTATCGTCTTAGCTATGTAATGGCTGCATGGACTGGTGCACCTGAGTATAAGGCTCAGATTCTCACATCTGCTGGTAAGGTGGTTGCAGAAACTGGTTATGCGCTTGCTCAGCCTAATGTGGATCGCAATCAGGGTGCCGATGTATCATCTGCTGAAGAGCATACCCTTGAGTTCACTATTGCTACTGAGGGCAACTATGTCATCAAGTTCCAGAACAATGGTACTGGCTTCTCTGAGTTCCTTCTCCTTGCTTGCAAGATCAAGAACCTCACCCCTTCTGCCACTGGTATTGATGAGCTGTTCCTGAAGGACGTTGATAAGGACGGTATTGAGATCTTCACCATTGACGGTAAGAAGATACCTTCACTCCAGCGCGGTATCAATATCATCCGCAGAAATGGTGTGGACGTGAAGAAAGTCTTCGTGTCAAGAAATTAAGATATTAAAATATTAAGAAATTAAGATATTGGTTAATCTTTAATCTATTAATCTCTTAATTTCTTAATCTCGATTATTAGTTGTTATTAAATATTTGATCCCTCGTTTGCAGATAGTGATATCAGCATTCGAGGGGTTTTCTGTTTTGAGAGCTCTCAACTTTTATTGCTGATTTTATAAAACGCAGAGACGCAAAGACACAGAGATTATTTCTGAACACGAAAGACATAAAAAATAGAAACGGATGTATCTGATCTTTGCAAATCATCCCCTTACTGCGTTAGCTTTCAGATAGATAAATCCGTTTCCTTTTCAAAATAAAAACTCTGCGTCTCCGCGTCTTTGCGTTTAGATAATTAACGCATCTCCGATGCTAAACTGACAATAATTATTCGCAAAGCTCATCAAGCTACGCAAGTTCCCAATCTGCGCAATCTTTTTCCAATAAAAAATTTATCAAGAATTAGAGATTTAGAGATTCGGGAGTTCTGAATTGCCTGGAAGGCAATACTATTAGTAACCCCGTACATACGAGTGAAACGAGGATGTGCGGGGATTAAAGCCTCAATCTTTCGACTGCCTGGAAGGCAGTACATAGCGAACGTTCATGTATGAAAGCCAATCAGGTACAGCCTTCCAGGCTGGTAGGGGTGGTGGTAGTTCTCTATCCGAGGGCATCCTCTCCTACGTCGAGTATGCACCTCGGTTACTCATAGTATTGCCTTCCAGGCAATTTTGAACTCCCGAAACCTTAAATTTATATTATAATTTTTTGGAATAAATTTTCTGGTCATCGTCGGGAATTTTCTTGAAAGCTCCAAGCATCGTAAGGTGCGTTTGTGATTCCCTTGCAAGTCCGTACCAAAGTCGGTGTAAGTCCCATTTTTCGCCCATTCTATGAAAGGGACTTGGAACGGTTTAGAAGCGAATTAGAAGCGAAGGAGAAGCGGTATTAGAGCATAGGCAAGAAAATGGTGTGAATGTAAAAAATCAAAAGTTTTTGAGGTAGGGGGTTTCACCCTTGCCTAAAAACGACTTTTACTCGTTGATTGTCAGCGATTTACGTAGGGTGAAACCCCCATAAAAAAGTAGCACCTTTTTAATATGGGGTTTCACCATCTCTTTCTCCTTGATTTTCAGGTCGTTATATAGTAAAAATAGTATGGGTGAAACCCCCTATGCCAAAAACTTTTGAAAAAAGTTATATTAACGCGAATTCGAGGTAAAAAATTAATGCGACATTGATGATAATTAATGTTCTCACGGAGTGAAAAACGTATAATGTCGCATTAATACCACATTAATTTCGCATTAATTTTTTTATATGCTACGAAAAGCCTTGTAAAGGCGACATAACATAGGCGTGGGTGTAACCCACGTATTATCAGTCGCCACTCCCATGAGCGCCGTAGGTGCGACATAATTTCATATCACATTGTAAGAATTGTAATTATGTCGCCCTTACAGGGCTGATAAACTACTAACTATCAATATGGTAGCGCTCCCGCACTACCCTGTAATATGCCGTCCTTTCAGGACTTCGTTTCCATAGTTGTAGAAAAATTATGTGACATTAATGTGACATTCGTGATAATTAATGTTCTCACGGAGTGAAAAAAATATAATTCCGCATTAATAGCACATTAATTTTTTAGTTGACCACAGATTTTCGGGATTTTAGGGATTCCAATCACGAGCGCAAGCGAGAAAATCCCTTCAATCTGTGAAATCTGTGGTCAGATATAAAAAATTTTCGTTTATTTCGTGTTATCCATATTCAAAATAAAACTTTGCGTCTTTGCGCCTTTGCGTTTGAATTAATAAAAATAGGCCTGCCATGCTTAGGGACAGACATGACAGGCCAGAAAAAAGAGAGAGAGAGTTATGAATGTTTTCAGATTATGCCTGAGCTACTGGCTCAGCCTCGTTCTCATTCTCATTGATCTTCTTACCGAGTGTGAGGTAAGCTATTGGAGCAGCGATGAATATAGATGAGAGAGTACCGAAGAATACACCGAGAATCATTGCGAATGAGAAGCTGCGGATAGAATCACCACCGAGGATGAAGATACAGAGCAGCACGATCAATGTAGATACTGATGTATTGATAGTACGAGCGAGAGTCTGGTTTACAGAGTCGTTGAATACCATCTGCTTATCCATCTTTGTGTGGATGCCGAGGTTCTCACGGATACGGTCGAATACAACCACCTTATCGTTGATAGAGTAACCGATCACAGTAAGGATAGCACCGATGAAGGTCTGGTCGATCTCAAGACTCCAAGGAACGATGTCGTAGAGTGCTGAGTAGAAACCGATTACCACTACTGTATCAACAGCGAGGGCAACGATTGAACCTACTGAGAATGCTACGTTGCGGAAGCGGATGAGGATGTAGATGAAGATAGCAGCAAGGGCAACCAATACAGAGATGATAGCGCCGTATGTGATATCCTTAGCTACTGAAGGACCTACCTTTGTAGAAGAGATGATAGAGCCACCTTCGCGAACGTCTGGGTTCTTGAATGCCTCTACGCTTGCCTGCTTAACGAAGCCAGCCTTCTTCATACAGGTGTAGAGCTTGTTCTCGCACTCGTCGTCAACGGTTGGGCTGTTAGACTCGATCTTGTAGTTGGTAGAAACGCGGAGAGTCTTACCATCAGTACCGATAGAGATAGCGTTGGTGTTAGAACCTGCGAACTCCTCATTGAGGATAGGACGAACCTGCTCTGGCTCTACTGCGTTCTCGAATGCGATAACGTAGTTACGACCACCGGTGAAGTCGATTGACTGAGAGAGACCGCGAACAGCGAAGCTTGCGATGAATGCTACGACTGCGATTCCATAGAATACGAAGCTCTTCTTGTAGATAGACATGAACTTGTACTTAGTATTCTGGAGGAATGTGCGACCGAATGTGAGGTTCAACCACTTATCCTTAGCCATACGGTTCTCATAAACGATACGAGTGAGGAATACGGCTGTGAAGAATGAACATACGATACCGATGATCCATGTTGTAGCGAAGCCCTTGATAGGACCAGTACCGATAGTCAGGAGGATGATACCTGTGATGAGAGATGTGAGGTTAGAGTCGAAGATTGCAGAGAATGCGTTGCTGTAACCTGCAGCGAGAGCCTGCTTCATGCCGAGACCCTTGCGGAGCTCTTCCTTGATACGCTCGTAGATAAGCACGTTAGCATCCACCGCCGTACCCAGCGTCAGTACGATACCCGCTATACCTGGCATAGTCAAAGCCGACTGGAAGGATGCGAGAATACCGAGTGTGAAGAACAGGTTGACGATAAGAGCTGCGTCAGCCATAAGACCTGGGATTGCACCGTACATCACGATCATATAAACGCAGAGGAGTACGAATGCGATAGCGAATGACCAGATACCCTGCTGGATAGACTGAGCACCGAGTGTAGGACCTACGACCTCTTCCTGTACGATACGTGCAGGTGCTGGCATACGACCAGACTTCAGGGTGTTAGCAAGGTCCTTTGTATCTTCGATAGTGAAGTTACCTGAGATCTGTGAGTTACCACCAGCAATCTCACCATGTACCATAGGAGCTGAATATACAGCATCATCGAGAACGATAGCGATAGCCTTGCCTGTGTTAGCCTTTGTGAGAGCAGCCCAGAGACGAGCACCCTCAGTATTCATTGACATGCTAACAACTGGGCGACCAGTAGTATGGTCGAACTCATCCTTTGCATCAACGATAACGTCACCCTCAAGTGGAGCACGACCATTGTTAGAAGTAACCTTCAGAGCATAGAGCTCGAATACGTTCTTGTTGCCATCCATTGGCTTAGCACTCCAAAGGAGCTTGCAGTCGGTTGGAAGAACCTTCTTTGCATCAATGCCGTAGATGATCTTATTGATAGCAGCGGTATCACGAACGTGAGCGTAGCCCACGAGGCTGTAACCCTGATTGATAGGCTGGAAGATTGAGAAGAGAGGGTGCTGCTTCTTCAGCTGCTCTGTCTTTGCATCGTCAATCTTTGCAGCAGCGTCAGCCTTTGCATCGTCCTTCTTAATCTGGAACTTAGGCTGTGCCTCAGACTTAGCAGGCTGTGCCTCTGCCTTTGCAGAATCAGCAGCCTCGGTAGCCTCTGCCTTTGTTGTATCAGCAGTCTCAGAACCGGCATTAGCTACGCGCTGGTCGAGCTGTGAGAGGTAAGGAATGATTTCCTGTGAGTTGTAAGTCTCCCAGAACTCAAGGTTAGCAGAACCCTGAAGGAGCTTACGAACGCGCTCTGGCTCACGGACACCTGGCATTTCAACCATGATACGGCCATCCTGACCTTCGAGCTTCTGAATGTTTGGCTGAACAACGCCGAACTTATCGATACGGTTGCGGACTACGTTGTATGAGTTGTCGATAGCAGACTGAACTTCATCGCGGAGAGCCTTCTCGACCTCTGCGTCGCTGCTCTGTGTGCTTACCTTGCCTTTGAGCTGCTGAGTAGCGAAGATCTCAGCGAGACGGCGGCCAGGAGCGTTAGCCTTGAAACGGTTAATGAAGAGAGTGATGAAATCGCTCTGTGATGTCTCTTCTTCCTTCTTTGCCTCCTCCATTGACTTTATGAAGGCTGCGTCAGACTTGTGGTCAGCGAGCACCTCAACAACATCTGGCACACTGATCTCAAGGATTACGTTCATACCGCCCTTAAGGTCAAGACCTAAACCGATCTGAGTCTCCAAGCAGTTCTGGTAAGAATAGATGCCAAGATACTTGACAGAATCCTTATAATCCTGCTGGGCAATAGGATCCTTAATCTTAGCAGCCTGACTGTCGTAGTAGCTTGTAGCCACTGAGAATGACAGGTAGAAGATGCTTGCAAGCGTCAGAAGTACGGCGGTTACAAGTACAATTCCTTTGTTTTGCATTTTGATTAAATTGTTTTATTATTTTTGTTTTTGTTTTCTTTCTTAATATTTTAGGTTTTGAGGTTTTAGGTTCTCTGGTTCTGAGGTCTTTAGGTCGTCAGGTTCTGAGGTTTTTGGGGTGTCAGGTCGTGCGCATTATGACCTTGAAACCTCATAACCTCTCCGCCTCTATTAACCTCCTAATCTCCATAACCTCTTATCCCTTGTGCGCATACGACGTGCAAAGATACATAAATTTATTCAATTTCCGAAATTTCAGAGCACAAATTACACTTTTTACCTTATAAAATGGCAAATAAAGCCTATCTTCTGTGCCATTTCACCCATCCAACCACTGGATAATGGTCGGAAAGATTGCATTTTTTATCCACACGGAAACTGTATGGCTCGAGATCGTCGGTACACATCACGTTGTCAATTCTGACATACATTCCGTTTCTGTGATAGGTGAATCCCGGTCCCTTGGCCGTTGCTATGTAGCAATCTACGAGGTCTTTCGCTATGGTTCTGCGGGCATAGCTTATAGGTATGTCGTTAAAGTCGCCACAAACGATCATAGAACGCCCTTTGTGCATCCTGATGAAGCTTGCTACGGCATCTGCCTGTGGTGCTCTGATAGCCGCTGCAGTACCGAGTTTTCTTAGCACGAACTTTGACTCTGTCTTTATCTCGCTACCCTCCATATCGCCCTTAACCATATCGCGGAACTGACTCTTCTCTTCCTTAGAGAAGGCATTTGTCTCGAGGTGGTTGTTGACAACGATAAGTTCCTTACCGTTGACATCGAGGAAGAAGGCTGCACTGATGTTGCCTTTCGACTCGTATTTTATTATTTCGCGCTTTTTTACGGGGTACTTGCTCATTATCATCACAGTCGTTCCGCCTCCTATCTTGCAGGTGTCGAAATATGGCATTTTCGGCTTGATGATAGAGTCAATATCGGCTGCTAAGGCTGCGGTGAACGATGCCTCCTGAAGACATACGATGTGTGCGTCCTCGTCGGCAATGTATTGAAGCATTCTTTTGCGGATCTCGTCCTTTGGCATCTCTGAGGTGTTCTCTTGCTGACTGCCAAATCCCCAAGTGTTGAAGGTAATCACTTTCAAGGCTCCTAAAGGTACTTCGCTGCTTGCGTGGACGGGGAAGAACTGCATTACCGGCACATAGCACACCACAAAGCCGAGAAACGGTATGAGCAGATGTTTCTTGCTTATGAACATCCACACCACTATCATTCCGAAATTTGCCAGTACAAATATCGGAAACGCATAACCTGCCGTTGCCATGATAGGCCACGAGCGTGGGTCAAGCAAATCTGCAAACCCCGTCACCAACATCGCTAATATGATGATGAGGTTTGCTGTTATAGCTGTATTTAAGATGATTTTCTTCAAGAGACAAATTTTATTTTCTCAAACGCAAAGACGCGAAGACACAGAGTTTTTTCTTTTTCTTAAAAACTTGGCGACTTTGCGCCTTTGCGTTCGAATTTTCCGATTGCCTTTAGTTTTTGCTTGCATCAAAAAGTTTCTTTTTCTCTTCTGCAGAAAGACTGGCATAGCCTGAGCGGCGTATCTTGTCGAGGATAGCATCAATCTCCGCCTCGTCGCGCTTCTTCTGGGCGTTATAGTCCCAGTCTGCCTGATGGGTAGATGTAGAACGGAAATGCGGATCCTTGTTGTAGCTGCTATCTTCCCGATCCAAGTGGAACCACTTCCTTATCTTGCCAAGGATTGTAGCTGACTTATCCTGACTCTGCGAGCCTTGATATGAATCCCAGCCTGTGAATGAGGTCTGACGCTTTGCCGTCTTTCGCCAGTGACGGATAAGGAAGAAGCCGAAGAGCATACCACCAAGGTGTGCTATATGAGCCACACCGTCACTTGAGTTGGAGAGAGCGAGACCAAGCTCTACTGCTGCATATCCCACTACGAACCACTTTGCCTTGATAGGGAAGGGGATAGGTATGATAAACATCCTCTCCTCTGGGTATGTCATACCAAAGGCAAGGAGAATGCCGTAGATACTTCCTGAAGCTCCTACAGTAGTCCAGCCGTTAAGCATCTCAGAAGCTCCCGGCATGATGGTATCGATTCTGAGTATCTGCCCTATCGTTGCTCCCTGAGATGAAAGGTCGATAAAGAGAGAACCAAACTGAGCCACCTCTTGCAAGAGTCCGGCACCTATTCCACAGGTTAGGTAATAAACTAGGAAACGCTTTGCCCCCCATGTACGCTCCATAACGCAACCAAACATCCAAAGCGCAAACATATTAAAGAACAAATGCGTAAAATCATCCATGAAACCTCTATCTCCAGCTCCATGAATAAACAGATATGTTATAAATTGATAGAGATGGAACTGGCTGGCTTGCCAATAATGAAGCCCGCCCCAGACTCTAATATCTGGCACGAGAAAACAAGCCAAAAATGCTATGCAGTTGATGATGAGCAACTGCTTGGTTATCGTAGGAATTGTCTGCATTAAATATTACTAAATATAGAAGAAAGCCGATGCGCAGATATGCCCTGAAATCGTGTTACGGAACTTGAACTTGTCAACATCAAAACGATAGCTGACACCTATACCACCGCTACCAATCTTGACACCGATACGTGGTTCAATGAGAGCGGCGATGTGTCCTGCTCTATAGCCTGAACCCCAGAAATATTCTGCTCCGAGTTTTGCCTGGAACATAGCGTACTTTGCGAACCATATCGTAGGACGGAAACCTAGGCCGAAGCAATAGCGATCCAAATCGTCTTTTTCCTTGGCATTTTCGCCCCAAGCGTAGTTGAAATCCACGAAGAAGTCCTTACCTATGTCAAATCCGAGGAACTGATGACGACCGTCTATAATGCCATAGTTGACATAGATGGCATCGATATATTTGTGATAGTCGATACCTGATGAGCTTGAACCGCTATACTGAGGAGCGACTTCTGGAGCAATCATTACATTGTTTACGGTCTCTGTTACTGGAGCTTCAGCCTCTATGCACTCCAACTCCTTGTCGGTCTCGTTTTCGTTAGCCAGATTATTATCTGCGAAAGCTGTTGCAGTGCAGAATAACATTGCCATAAATAATATCTTCTTCATTTATAAACCTACACTAATACGTGACGTGTGCAACATTTGTTATTAAAATGGCGATAAAGCCTGGATACATCAATTTTGCGTGCAAAATTAGTAAGAAATATCCAATCCACAAAATCTTTATTGCTAAAAAGATTTAGAATAGCACAAAATAATGACATAGGTAATGACGAAAGTTGGCATAAAAAAAGGGAGACCGATTCACATCAGCCTCCTGAATACAATACTAAAACCTAATTTTTTATACTACTAAAACCTAACTCTATAATTCTTTACCTTTGTAATGCGCTTTTAACGCAGATTGTTGCGTATGATAGATGCTATTCCGCATGCAGTGGAAAGTGCCACCATGAGCAACATAAACAGTGTTGCAAAATCAATTGCCATAATTTTTTTTTATTATCCTTTTTTATACCCAATCTGTTAAGACCAAGTTGTTATCCTTATATGAATACAATCCTTTTTACCACTCTTCTTTCGAGAAGCTAAATTCCTGTATTTCTTTTTTCTGAGTGCTTCTTCGTGCGAAGAAATAGGGTTTGTCGCTCACAGAGCTGTGCCCATCTCTGATTTCTGAGTGCAAAGTTACTAATTGTGGTCGTACACAGCAAATCTTTATGCAACTTTATTCCGTTTTTACCCATTCTTTTGACCTTGGTCAAGTTATTGATTTTGAGCAACTAACGCGCATTTTGGCTAATTGGGTAATAAAATAACAACACCACAGTTCGGTGAATTTATAATAATAAGCAACAAGTTGCTTTTGGCTGATAATGATTAATTCCAGGTGTCTTCCTGCGGTCAGATGGAGCTGCGATGAATTAGCTCTGAAAGAGCGACACCTAAAAGGGTAGTACGCAAGTGCTACCTAAGATGATGTTTTTTAGTGAGCGCCGTAGGTGCGACACCTAATAAATACAATAGGTGTCGGTCCTACAGACCTCACACCCTAAATAATGTCTATATATCCAGGGCTTATGCCCTTCGCTATTAGGTACCGCTCTTTCAGAGCTTCTTCAATCACGTAGTTTCAACAACATTCGAGTTGACATAATTCATCGTACTCACGTCAAACAGTAAAATTACATAAAAATATATGGCGATATTCGCTATAAGCGTTTGCAAGTCCTGGAAGGACGATATAATATAGGGTAGTGTGAAACGCTACAATATCAATGGGGTGCAATCTGCAAGCCCTGTAAGGGCGACATATTTCAATGTTGCCCAGTTTGCCCAGTATGATATGAAATTATATCGCACCTACGGCGCTCTTGAGGATAGGGATCTATGTTGCGTTACACCCACGCCTATATTATATCGCCTTTGCAAGGCTTCGTGTGTTTTTCACCATATAGAGAAAAAAATGCCGCTTGAGCATTTCACAAGGAAACCACTCAAGCGGCATTAGTATCTCAAGTCTCCCTTTAAGGGAGATTTAGAGGGTCTTCAGTTTAGAGCTTTGGACCAGCAGCAACGAGAGCCTTACCAGCCTCATTGTTTGTGTACTTAGCAAAGTTCTTGATGAAGCGAGCAGCGAGGTCCTTAGCCTTCTCCTCCCACTGTGAAGCGTCAGCGTATGTGTCGCGTGGGTCGAGGATAGCTGGGTTAACGTTTGGAAGAGCTGTAGGAACAACGAAATCGAACATTGGGATTGTCTTTGTCTCAGCCTTGAGGATAGAACCATCGAGGATAGCGTCGATGATACCACGTGTGTCAGGAATAGAGATACGCTTACCTGTTCCGTTCCAACCTGTGTTTACGAGGTATGCCTTAGCACCTGACTTCTCCATCTTCTTAACGAGCTCCTGAGCGTACTTTGTTGGGTGAAGCTCAAGGAATGCCTGACCGAAGCAAGCAGAGAATGTTGGAGTTGGCTCTGGAAGTAGTACTGAGTCTGCTCTGGAGTAAGGATAGATACTGGAGGAAGTACACCGAATGCGTCAGCTGAAAGGAAAATTACGTTCTTAGCAGCAGGACCAGCAGACTTGCCGTTTACCTTCTTAACGATATTGTTGATGTGGTCGATTGGGTATGACACACGAGTGTTCTCTGTTACGCTCTTGTCAGCGAAGTCGATCTTACCGTTAGCATCAACTGTTACGTTCTCGAGGAGAGCGTTACGCTTGATAGCACCGTAGATGTCTGGCTCATTCTCCTTAGAGAGGTTGATAACCTTAGCGTAGCAACCGCCCTCGAGGTTGAATACACCCTCGTCGTCCCATCCGTGCTCGTCATCACCGATGAGGAGACGCTTTGGATCAGTAGAGAGAGTAGTCTTACCTGTACCAGAAAGACCGAAGAAGATAGCTGTGTTCTCACCGTTCATATCGCAGTTAGCAGAACAGTGCATAGAAGCGATACCCTGAAGTGGGAGGAAGTAGTTCTGCATAGAGAACATACCCTTCTTCATCTCACCGCCGTACCATGTGTTGATGATAACCTGCTCACGGCTTGTTACGTTGAATGCAACGCAAGTCTCAGAGTTAAGACCGAGCTCCTTGTAGTCAGAAACCTTAGCCTTTGAAGCGTTGTAGATAACGAAGTTTGGCTCGAAGTTAGCGAGTTCCTCTTCTGTTGGCTGGATGAACATGTTTGTTACGAAGTGAGCCTGCCAAGCAACCTCAAC
>CACYXI010000069.1 GCA_902778265.1 uncultured Bacteroidales bacterium
TCAGAGGATGAATGCATAGAACTTGCAACAAAGACTGCAGCTCCTACTCACAATCACGAAGAGGGCATCAAGGGGGCTGTTGTCACTGCATTGACAATCTTTCACCTGAAGAATGGCAAAGACAAGGATTTCGTTCAAAATGAAATATTGGCAAAATACTACCCTTATTGGGCTGACAAGACATACAAAGATATTCATGATGGGTTTCAATTTAATTCTACGAGTCCAGGAACCGTAGGTCCTGCTATCCTCAGTTTCCTTGCATCCGAGAACTATATTGACTGCATAAAACTCGCAATATCCCTAGGAGGTGATGCTGATACCCTTGCTGCTATAGCAGGACCCATGGCATATGCATTCTATAAGGAAATGCCTGAGCCTTTAGTCTATCAGGTATTCAAACATCTACCAGATTGGATGCAAAATGTGAACGAAGAGTTCGACAAACGATGCATTGGCACGTGGTAGAATATTGAAATCTCAATATCTTATCTCACTAAAGTGCACTCGTAATCTGTCTTTTAATATATTTATTTTACATATAATCATTCATGTTTTGACATAAAGAACTTTTATTCTACTCCCAAAACAATAAAAGTTATCAACAATTCAGAATTTTTTCTGTAACTTTGCCCTCAGTAATTCATTAATTTATAAAGGATATAGCAATGACATCACAAGAACTACCATTTTGGGAAGGACCAGAACCCGATCAAGACTTTGGCAAAACATTCACACACTATTCTGAATCCGCAGAAATGGGTTCTCCTGAGGCATTTCTTAATTTAGGAGTTAGCTATATGAACGGACATGGAGTAGAGGAGAATAAGGAAAAGGCCTTTCAATATTTTTGTAAAGCTGCAGAACTCGGAAATGCTGATGGCATGTATAATGCTGCCTTGTTAATGCGCAAAAGAATCGTGCCAAACGACGAAACCAAGTCATTGGAATGGATGTTGTTGGCAGCAGAAAAGAACAATGCTTATGCCTTGAACTATTTAGGTGACTATTATTATAATAAAAAAGACGACAAGACAAAGGCATATGATTACTATTCACGGGCTTCTAGGTTAGGACTTCCAATAGCCACGATAAATACTATAGCTCGTTTCCTGGATTGTACAGATCGGGAAACGGCTTTGGCTACTCTTAATAAGGCAATAGAACAAAATACTAATGGAGATTTTTCAGGTGATATCGCAGATGACAAAATATCACAAACTACTCGTGCTTTTTTCAATGAAACGAAGCTAAAGCATACTATATGTTCTGTAGAGGATATGATATCAAAAACAAAATATGAATTAGAAGATCAAATAGTGAGTTGGTATTCAGAAAGATATCCTTTAATAGATTTTTCTATAGTAGATTTCAGAGAAGAAATACCTGATTTTACAGCAATAGACATATACGAAAGAGGTAGTTCCTCTTTTGTCATGCCTTATAATAACGTACTTAAATTCGACTTGTTTGATAATTTTCCATACAAGAACAATATCATGGAGTTTGTCATTGATAGATATTTCGATTACGACAATGATACTAGTTCGCATTTCCACAACCTTCCTTATCTGGAGAAATTTACAGTCATTCAACCTAGTCCGTTCTCTGTTGAAGATGGGGTTCTTTACATAGACAACTGTGATGAATTGGAAGAATGTGAGATGTTGTTTGATTTTACGGAAAAACCACAAGGACGAATACTTGTTGCATTTCCGCCGAATCATCCTGCCAAGAAATTTGTCATTCCATCAGACGTAGTAGCTATATGCAATTCTGCATTTGCATATTCCAAACTGGAGGAATTAACGATTCCTGATTCTGTTGAACAAATTAACTTTTGCGCATTTGCAAATATGGAAAATCTCAAAATAATGAGAGTTCCCAACAAGATGATAAAGATGCGTTTAGACCACTATGACATTAAACCAACAGATTTTGAACTTCATTCAAACAAAGAAGGGATTTCTCTCGATGATGAAATCGTTCGATTCTGGAATGAAGTTAGAAATCGCGAGCCTCATTTTGACTGGTCACATTATTGTTTTAAGTTCATAAGCGTCCACTTAAATTATGGTGTTTTGTATGTGACTCGTTAAATATCGACGATTAACAATTAGATATTGATTGCGACGATTTAAAATGCTCAGATTATTGGACATCAGTTGTTTGCTTAAAAATAGCATGTTTTTTCCGAACTTTTATTCAATAATTCAATATATTTTTCTTCGTTCAGGATTTTTTGTGGACACTAATGTTTTAAGTTCCCGAGTATAGACAATGCCAAAGAAGATAGTGCATTTTAGTATCGCTAGAATAGAACAAATATTAATGAAGGAAATTCGTAATCATTGTCCTTTTTATTTCTATTCACCTCATTTATAAGGATATTAATTTTTCAACGAAGTATTGATCTAGAAAGAATCGTATTGAAATGTCTCTCCGACTACAGAAAGAAATATACCTAGCTCTATCTCCACAAGGCTTGTTTCTGTTATTTTCCATATACATAGGTAGAATTACAACTTTTGTAGCACCTTAATATGGCTTATAACAGTTCACATATGTATAACAATTAACAATAAATGGAAATATATCCTACATTTGAAAACGCAAGTGATATGAGGAATATAGTAAGATATGTAATAATCTTGTTGGGATTGATAACACTTTTTTCATGCAGTTATCATCGTACTGGAGATAAACAGCCACAAAAGGCAACTGTTGTCTCCAAAGACAGTGTCATTGCCATTCCACAGACAACAACTATTACGAAATCGGACTCAATGCTATCTCAATCGCTGTATGATCCTAATAAAGACGTTGCTGGTGGAACACAAAATATTGGATCCATTATGAAGAGCATAGCAAATGGAGATGCCGAGAAATTGACCTCTCTCTGCTCTTTCCCTATAGAGAGGAAATATCCTATGCGTGATATTAAGGATTCAAAGGATATGTTAAAGAAATTCAATAAGATATTTGATAGAGAATTCAGGGAAAAGATAAAACATGCCAAGATATCAGACTGGAAAAGTAATGGATATAGAGGTTATAGCTGGGGGGAGGAAAATGCTTCAATCTGGGTATATGATTCACTGACAATAATCGATTACTATTCTCCACAGGAGCAACAATTATATGATGAATTGGTTAAGCAGGAAATGGAAAGCTTGCATGAATCGATAAGAGGTAATGGTTGGCATCCATTCTGCTGCTACAAGGACATCACCGATGGTTCCATAATACGTATAGATATCAGGGAGAGAAAAGTGAAGAAGGAAGAAAACTTTCACACTGATGGTTTTATCTACTGTGCTCCTCAACTTCAACCATTCAAGTTAAGAGGTGATGAGGAATTCAGACTTGCTGCTTTCCCTAAGAAATACGATTTAAAGGGAAGACCAAAGATGTTATTGAACGGATATGTAGATATTGGCGGCTCCGCAAATATGAGAGGATATTATTTCCAAAAAGGCAACTTGGAAATATATCTCGGTGATATATATTATAAGAGCGAAAAGGGGCTGTTGAGTATCACCAAGGACGGAATTGAGTCAAAACATGACGTTGAACCATGCTATTGGCTTGATTTGGTACAATAAATCACATCATTTCATTTATTAATTGAGTTCAATTTAAAAAAGTGAAGTGTCATTACCAAAATTTGTGTAAACATTTTTTTCATCATTGTGGTAAAGGACGGAATATAAAAGAACTAAGCTATTAATATTGTAATCACAGTTATTGATAGGAGCATATCCTTTCAATAACTGTGATTTTCTTCATCGACGAAGACCATACTTTCTCTGTGGATAACAAGCACTCTTTACTACCTTACCTGCATGAAGCCAGCAACGGAGCCGGAAGAGATTGTCATCCTCGTCTTTGTCCTTTCCGCGCCAACCATCGTGGCTGCTGACAGAACCACCGCCTGAGCAAGGGATGATTACAGGACCATTGCCGAGAATCAGAGACAAAGCAACTTCTCGCATTTTGTTAATAGTCTCTGCGCTAAGTTCTGTTATATTATTGAGTAGCGATACGGTTTCCTTTGCCGTAAAACAATGTCTGTCAATAGCAATTCGGAGATCATCTGCAAGATCGAGCTTTCTACTTACGTTTGCTCTTAGAGATGTCTTGGTATTTTGTAGTTCTTTCTCCAGTTCATATTTTGTCATATCCCACTCTGCTTTGTCAGTATTGTATTTCTTGGCATAAAAGTTACACTTCTTTTTAAGAGTGGCAATCTCTTCATCCTTAGTCTTGATAGTCTCGTTAGCTTTGGCAAGATCTCCTACACCGAAGACATTCATGACCTTAGCGGTAAATCCTGCTTTAGTTTTATTTTGCTCCTTGCGTTGCTCTGCAACTTTAGCTTCCAATGCGGTGAGTACCTTGGTTGCCGTGGCAAGTTTTGCCTGTTTATCAGCGATCTTTGCTTCTATCTCCGCAATATTAGCCTCACCGTTAGCCATAGCCTCTGCTCGTTGAATCTCCAGGTTTTCAATCATAATAGAAAGTCCCTTAACCGCCTTCTGCTTTTGTTTGTACTCGGCATCAAGCATGTCACAATTGGACTGAAGCATAGACTGTTCCAAATTCAATTGCAGTACGCTATTTTCCAATGTACTCTTTTGCTCGTTGAGTCCATTCATCTCTGCCATGGCGGCATTGTAGTCGGCAGGATTAACGTGCTTAGCCTTGGAACCATGTAGCCCGCGTTCAAATTCAAAGCCTCGCTCGTGCATGAACTTTACAAGGTCATCCTGCCACTGCTCTGCCTTCTCTGGCGTGAATACCTCTTTGGCACATAGACGCGCATTGACCTCTTGCTTCTTGTAGTTCCGTTTAGCCTTACCATTGCGTGCCTCATGCTGCTTCCTCGTATCAGGGCGTTCGGAAGCCTGTCCCATGACGATAGGCACAACAGTGACGTGGAGATGGAATGTTGTCTCGTCATAGTGAGACACTGCAGAAACTACATTTTTATCACCAAACTCCAATCGGGCGAAGTCTATACAGGCGGATGCATATTCATCAGCTCTACCAGCCTTGACGATTCCCTCCATTGTCTTCTTGTCACTGGTGAAAAGAAAAGCAAGACTACGTACCTGATCCTTACGAATCTTTCGGGTAATGCCAGCTTCTTTTATGCGTCTCTCTATTGCCTCACTTCTGCTCATGTCAGGAGTGAGGAGATATTCTTTGTTTAGTACAGTCAGTTCTGGATGAATCACAGATTTAGGTATGAACTTAACCATCTTCTGTTGCTTGGCATCCCATATTTGACGTTCAATGTGGGCAGAAAGACCGCCTTCAGCGGCTGCCCCACCTTTGCCTTTGGTGCATGTAAATACAGCGTATCCCATAATAAATAAACGTGTATTAGAATGCGCTAAGGTTGCTTGCTACCTTGTGCTTTCGCCCTCCATGGAATGGCTTACTACCACAAATTAAGTACCTTGGTGCGGCACAGAGTGTAATTTTGGTATAGTAAGCTACCTCAAAATATACATTTTGACGAGAGCAGCATGCAAGCATGCCTTAGCGAGTTTTATTGTTAAACATTTTGTTACTGTTATGCTGGACCAAATCCTTCAAGAACAAGATCCAGTTTTTCTTCAAGAATCTTGAGTGCAGGTTGCATCTTTTTCATTTGTTCCCAGATTCCTTCTACTGGATTTATGCGTAATAGGAAATCAGCAATATCAAGTCCTGCCTCGCGCTCCTCTGAAGTAGCAATACGTTCCAGTTCCCCGTAGAGAAAAGGATTCGCACCAACTTTTGAAAGCAATTGCATCTTACCTCTCCAGTCCTTCGTACCTTTAAGATCAGGGAAGAGAATCACCTGCCTATCACGAAGAACCTCTAGTACTTCTTCATGCCAACAAATGTCTTTGCCGCCAGTCGCTAGCCAAAGATACTGTGGAAGATAGAAGGAAGCAATAATGGCTGTCTTCTCACTTTCAACGATTGCGACTTGCTTGTCTGGTTCCGATGCCAGCAAGTGTTCACCAAAGAGACACTGCTGAAGATGGAAGTCTTCAAGCTTGAGAATGCTGTGTACCCAATTAATACGACTGATAGGTTCCTTGACACGATGACCATTGGAGTCATACTGCATGATCTTACCTGTACGAACTTTGCCTTGAACATCAACCTGCCAAAATACCGTTGAACCTCCCCATAGCTTTGCTGTGCCTACGTTATAGCTAAGAAATAAATCCTTTGTGTTTGCCTCACCAAACTTGTCACGAAGGAAAACAAACAACGGATTGGTATCGTAAGCTGTCAGGCTCTTCTGCATGATGGACGAATCTACGAATGAAGGAGATGTAGGCTCAACTTTTACCTTATGCGCCAATACATTATTATTTATGTAGGTATCGCCATCATTCTCAGGCTTTAGGTCTGGATGGTCAGCGAAGAACTGCTTGGGTGTATAGTGATAGCCGCAACGGTTTTCATGATCACATCTGCCGACATCATCAGGAAAATGCACCTTGCCTTCCTCATCAACATACCTACGGAAACATCGTTTGCCATGGCATGCGGGGCAATTACTCTTATTCATTGCCGTTCCGCGCTGAAGATGAAATCTGTATTCCATTTTCTTTTGTAATGTGGTGGACTTTATGACCTTTTTGAACTTTTACACTATGTAAAGTCCGAAAAGTTCATAAAGTCCATAGGTTATACGGTTATAATTCTCTGATATTTACCTTGACTAAGACGCTTGAAGAACATGCTGTCATGCAGAAAACGCTTGACAGTGCTTTCTGACAGCCCCGCCTTCTTCCCCTCTTCGTATGCCATTGCAGTGTCAAATTTCTCTGGCAATGACTCCAAAACTGCCATGTGCTTCATATCAAGTTCCTTGCTTCTTACAGAACCATGAACACGAATTGCCTGTTCACGAAAATACTCTACAAGGAGAGTTGCAGAAGTGGTTGTAGTATCATCAATAGCGTCCTTCGATGCCTCACCACAAGCCCAACGAGTAAGTTGGAGTATCAGGCAGAAGCGAATGATGTATTTGTCGAGTTTGCTGCATATTCCCTTGACTGTACTGTTGGAAGTGCTATCGCTGATGCGTTTGTTCTTGACAAACCAATCCCGAAGTACCCCCTTGGCTTCATCCGTAAAGTTAATAACCGCAGGCATCGCATCACCATAAGAGTTTTTCTCAAATGGCAGATCAAGCAAGGTCTTGATAGTATCACGCCACTTGTCATCCACCACCTTTGGCAATTCCTTCATGCTCGGAAGAGCCTTCGACTGAATCTTTGGATAAACAAAAAGAATACGTTCAACGAAACCATTCTTTGAGAGTTCACCCTTCATCATGTCAGCAAGGATGCCTGGCTGGATAGTACCGATGACCGAACAGAAAGGGTCACGAATCTGAACACGTTCGTTGTTGGTCTTGCGGTCGCAACAGATACGGCTTCCATCAAAGAGCTGAAGCCAGAACTGTACATCACTGCCAGAACGATAGCGGTTGAGATTGTTTATCCAGCGTATAAGTTCGTCAGAATGCAGACAGATGCCTCGGCGGTTAAAGTCAATGATGTTCTGTACAGCCTCTGTGGTTACATCGCTGACGAGGTAGCACTTATACATAGGTGCGTCACCCTTCTGCTGTTTCTGTTCGCCCTTCGCATTAGCCATCCGCTCATTGTAAACCTTCACTTCTTGATTGTATTGATACAGAAACTCTGCATCAGCATCTTGAAAAGGTTTGATGAGGAAGTTAAGCGGATTACTCTTGTTAGTACCAGGTTCGCCCACGAGAGCCATGTTAGTTATAGCCATGTCATCCCAGCCTTTCATAAGATGTATTTTGTGGGTAGCACCTATGGCAAGTCCGAGAAGGCTTACCATTGATGCTGCCGTATACTCGACTGGGAAAGCATTGTAATCATTGAGATCTATGGCCACCTGTTGCAGTCTCTTTGGCAAAACACTCAGTGGGAACTCGATTCCTTTGAGGGAATTGCCGAAGTCAACGGCACTGTTTAGTAATGCCATTGAGGATGAATTGATACTATCCATGCATACCTCCTTCCATAAAGCTTGCAGGTAGAGATGACAACGAAGAGAAGTCGTTGTAGTGGAATCGTAATAGGAACTTATCCACATCTGCCTGCGTGTACCAATATTTGTCTCCAAGGTGTGAATAACCAATGAGACCTTCATCACGGAGTTTTTTGAGAAGCTTGTCTCCTATGTTCAAATACTCCATCAATCCCTTGTTGTCATAGACATGGTGGGCTGTGGCTGCTAATTTCTTGGCAGCCTTTTCAATGAGGCGAGTAATGTTGTTTTCTGCGTTCGCCTCATTTGGAATTGTCTGTGCATCTTTTTTCATGCTAATTCCGTTTTTTATGAAATAATGTTACTTGGTTAGTGTCCGTATGCACATTGGGACACGTCACCGTTGCCTGCAACACAAAGGTGGTTGTGCAACGCCATCTCGTGAATTGCAGGTGCAAAGGTAAAACATTTGGAAGCGGATGTCAATAAGGAAAATATTAGGTTATTAGGGTTGAGGTAGAACCATGTTAAGACTACTAAAGATTAATGGTCGTTTTATAGTAGGATAATGGTAGGCGTATATACACAAAGAGGTTCGTAACCAGACAGTTACGAACCTCTTTGCAAAAGCTCAAAAATAGCTCTATTTTTTATTCGAAAAGTTTGTCAATGGCTTCAAATCCCAACGGGACAGCAGTACCGACTCGATTATATCTCGCTTGTGCGAGACCATTCTCGCCAAACAGTTTATTGAGGTCGGTTTCTGGAAATATTCCTTTCCCTTGCTTCCATGCGTATTCTGTCGTCTCGCCAATACGTTTGCTTTTATCACCACAATATATTCTTCCACACATATACGTCAGTAGTGCCTTGGACATATTTTTCCTTTTATAATGTCCATCAACCTCTTCAATGTAACCTTCTTTTATTGCTTTGGTAAAAATACTGTTAGCAAGTGTGGTATTGAGACGGGCAGTAAAGACAACATGTTTTGCTCCTTCTGCGATGGCTGATTCTTCTGAGATAATTATTTTTTCCGTGTCATCTGATGATTCTGTAAAAGGTTCCACCTTGACTTGCTCATGATTATTTTCCTCTGAAATCTTTGTTTGCGTACTTTTATGTATTTTTTCTGCAGAATAAGCAAGTAGTCCTGGTATTACCAAGCCAAGAATACAGGTAAGTAACTGAGGTGAATTATGCATTGATGGAGAAAGAATACCGAGAGTGATACAAAGCATGGTGCCTTCAAGTATAAATATAGCGACAGCCCATAATGTGCCACGGTCGTTAAATTGTAGTGTGCCTTGCTGACGCTTTTTGATAACAGTGAGTATTGTCAATAATGCGATAATAAATGCACAGAAAGCAAATGCCACTCTTAGATGATCTGATGCCATCGTTTCAAATTGCTCTTTCATAAAATGTTATATGCTGAATTTATTGAAATCATTTTGAAGTTTATCAAGTTCGGAAGCAAGAGTCTCAGGAAGGAACTTTGCATATACACGCTCTGTTATCTCTGTACTTCCATGACCAAGAAGGCGACTTACAACATTGAGGGACATCCCCTTATTGAGTGATTGAACAGCAAATGTGTGACGTGCTACATGCGCAGTAAGAGGAAAATCAAGTCCCAACTGTTCGCCCACAACCTTCAACGATTGGTTAATGCACTTTGTTGCATTGGTACGAGCACGGTAAAGTTCATCCTTATTATCTAGGTCAAGAGTTTCTTTGACAAGGTCAAATACAAAGCGACATCCTAATCTATCTTTCCTCCACTTGTGTAGTATAGCGAGAGCCTGGTTTGTAAGTGGTATTATATGTCGCTTATTGATCTTTATCATTACTTTGCGGATTGTCTTATCCTCAAAGTTAATATCACACCAACGGAGAGTCATAACATCTATGATACGAAGTCCGCAAGCATGAAAGGCAAACATAAACATTTCAAGAAACTCTTTTCTTCTTGGTTCCTTACATGTCTTGTAGTATTCCATCACCATAGCCATCTGTCGCTCAGTAAGGAATTTCACATCATCATCCTCTGTATCTTCATTGAGTGATTTTTTGATAATGATGCGCATGTTTTGTATCCTGTTATTGATGGCAGGCTCGATATACCCCAATTCGCAAGCATACTGACTGGCTTTGAGTATAGGTGCAAGAGCATGGTTGATTGTTTCGTCACCATTCTGCTTTATATCCCTTCTCCATGTGATATAGGCATCTACCAGTTCTGGAGTTAGTTCACCTATATATATACCGTCAGGCTTATATGTTCCTTTCTTTGTTGAACGCAGGAATTCAGCAAACAGTCTCATACAGCTCTTGCCATTTTCATAACGGCTTTTTCCTATACGGTTCCTACTATAATCAGAATCAAGGCGCTCTTGGGTGAACTCACCAAGATCCTTACCTTCATCAACTCGTGATAATGGTTTATCTTGAAGAAAGCCTGTTATCACTTCTCCGTTTATCTGGTTAGGATGTTTCTGATTGTACTCTGCCAACTTTAAGTCTGTGATCTCCACCTTTTCTAATAAGAATGCATTGACACGCTTGTACTCGGAACCGTAACTTGCACGCACTTCACCACGTCCATGATTACCTTCTTGGTTCCAATCGGAAGGATTGATGACTATGTTGACAGATTTACGGTAAATCTGTCTATTCCAACTGTACTCTAAATCCAAAGGATAAGCCTTTCCTGATTCTGGAACACGCGGTAATCTTAACCTGTACTTCCCTAAAGGATATTGTCTCTTTGTCCTTCCCATATACTTCTTCTTTTGATAAACACTGAGGATTTCTTACATAAATCAGTATCTTTTAGGAGAGCAAAGTTACAAACTTTTATACAAACAAATATACTTTTTAGGGTTAAATATTGCAAATTACACAAACAAATAAGGCTGTAAAACACCATAAAAAACCAACGATACAAACAAATAATTTTGATTTATATCGTTGGCTATTAACAATTTAAGTGTTATTCCTCGTTCTAATACTCCTCTTCGTCGAAAAGAAAGTCTTCCTTTGATGGATAGTCGGGCCATATATCTTCGATTGATTCATAGATATCGCCTTCGTCTTCAATCTCTTCGAGGTTTTCAATTACTTCCATAGGCACGCCAGAACGTGTGGCGTAGTCGAGCAACTCATCCTTGGTTGCAGGCCATGGTGCGTCTTCAAGTTTTGATGCTAATTCAAGTGTCCAATACATTTTATTTTAGGTTTTATGGCCTCTCCTTCGCCTTCCCTCGTAGAGAGGGAGTTGATTCGCGAATAGGGTATGGCTTGTGTTATTAATAATATACTTATATTTTTTGCCTTCCTGCTCCCTTTTTGCGGAGGGTTGTGGATGGACTTTTGGTCATTTCGCGCGCAAAGGTACTATTTTTTTTCTAATTTGCAAGTTCTTTTCCATATTTTTTCGTCTTTATGTGCAAGAAAGTTGAGTTTTCTTGCTAAAACGAATAAATAATCGCTTAATCTGTTGACAAACTTGATTGGTTCGTCAGCAACTTCAGACTCTCTCGACAGGGCGATGATGCGCCTCTCGGTGCGTCGGCATACTGTTCGGCAGACATGACATTGTGATGCAGCAATAGTGCCTCCTGGCAATACGAAACTATGGAGCACAGGAAGCGTTGGCTGTATGTCATCTATCTCCTTTTCAAGAAGTTCAGTCTCAGCAGGAAGTTGTGACAGTATGCCGTTGATGTGACCGTCAAGCCATTCAGGTTTATCCTCAAAGAGGGAGGCGTCGGTGGCGAGATATGAACCTACATTAAAGAGGGTGTTGTGCACGCGACCAAGTACCTCAAGGATATGCTCATCGTTGAGGTCTTGCTCTATATAGGCTATGAGTAGCCCGATGTGTGACGATAATTCGTCTATTGTGCCATAGGCATCGAGGCGAGTAGCTGACTTATCGATTCGTATGCCACCTACGAGGGATGTCATTCCCTTGTCGCCAGTACGGGTGTAAACTTTGGAGATTTTCATTTTCCTTGTTGTTGGGTGATGGGTGTTGGGTGATGGTGGTTTGTACTATACGATAACACCTAACACCCATCACCTAATAAAAGTTAACCACATGCTCCTCCCTATATCTCTTCTCATCGTAGAAAGCGATGCCGAGATAGTAGAGGTCGAAGGATATGATATGTTCCTGACTGATGTATGCTTGCCATTGTTCGTTTAGTTCAGTAGCTATTACGAGGGGAGTGGGGCAAAAGGCTAAAGACGAATGGCTAAAGTCTGAGGCTTCATATTCTTGACTTTTGACTTTTGACTTTTGACTTTTGACAATTTGTACAGTTTCACTCTTCCTGCACCCTGCTTTCAGATGTGCTTCCATGACGGGCGGAAGAGTGCCGATTATACCGATTCGTGATACCTGTGCATAGTTAGAAACGCGAAGGAGCAGTTGCGAGAGCTTCAGTAAAAAACTGTTAGTGCCGTAGAACTTTGCTTCCAGTTCGGCATATAGGGCATACGGCCACCTCTCGTAGATGACTTCGCGGACAAAGGCATAGTCGGTGGGCGATTGGATGCCGAAACCGGCGCAATGGCGGAGGCGCTTGAGAAAGACCCACCCCCTTACCCCTCCCATAAAGGGAGGGGAGTAATTACTTTTTTTCGCTATTTTTTTTTCTGATAAAGACATTGTAGTTGAAATTACTATCTACTTCCCTCCCTTTATGGGAGGGGCAAGGGGGTGGGTCTTTTTCTCCCTTTATGGGAGGGGTGAGGGGGTGGGTCTGGTTATTGGCTATTTGTTCAGCTCCGGATACGTAATCCTCGTATGATACATACTCTTGAGCTTGTCGATAAGTACGCGCTTGGCGGTGGCAATGTCGCGGAAAGTAATAGGACATTCGCGGAAATAGCCGTCGGCCACCATACCGTCGATAAGGCGGTTTACGAGGGCTGTGATGCTCTCTTCCGAATATTCCTTTAGTGAGCGTGAAGCAGCCTCTACACCATCTGCCATCATGAGGATAGCCTGCTCGCGAGTGAATGGGTTAGGACCAGGGTAGGTGAACTGCGTCTTGTCAACCTCAATGTCAGGATGCGCGTTCTGCTCGGTGATGTAGAAATACTTCGCCATTCCTTCGCCGTGGTGAGTGCGGATGAAGTCGCAGATAACGTCAGGAAGTCCCTCGCGCTCAGCCATTCTGAGACCTTCGTGCACGTGGTTTACTATTATCTCTGCACTCTCGATAGGAGTGAGACGGTCGTGTGGGTTTGTGCCGCGCTGATTCTCGGTGAAGAAGGCAGGGGCAGACATCTTACCAATGTCGTGATAGAGTGCTCCTACACGCACGAGCAATGATTTTGCACCAATCTTAGATGCAATCTCAGCACCCATGTTGCCAACTGTGATGCTATGCTGAAGTGTGCCAGGCGCAACCTCGGAAAGGCGGCGCAGAAGATCCTTGTTGGTGTCGGAAAGCTCGAACAATGTTACGGCGGAAGTAAAGCCGAACACCTTCTCTACAAGGAACATTAGAGGATATGCAAGCAACAGCAGTATGCCCGAGAAGATGAAGTGCATAGCCATGGAATGGTTGAGCGTGAGTTCTTCACCTGGTTGCATAAGTTGCAGGGCATAGTGGGCTGCAAGTGCCGTTAGCGATGTATATACAGCCGCTGTGAATATCTGTGAACGCTTGGAGAGTTCGCGCAGAGAGTAGATGGCTACAAGTCCTGCTGTAATCTGTATAAGAAGGAATTCGTAAGGCATGGTGAGTACCAACGAGCAGATAAGCAGCATGGTGATATGCGCTATGAAGGCTGTACGTGAGTCGAGGAACACTCGCACGAACATAGGCAACATTGCCAGTGGCAATACATACACCGAGAACAGGTTATACAGCACCATCAGCGACACCAATACAGGGAACAATGCTATGAGGCAATATACCATAGCCAAAGAGCGCGGTTTCTCGAAATAGTCGGCGCGGAAGAGGTGCAGGTAAATGGTGAAGATGCTGAGGATGATGAAGATAAACATGGCGCGTCCCCACATAGTAGTCAGTTTACTTCGGTCGCTCATGTTCTTCTCCATCTCGGCAGAGTAGGCATCAAGTTTGCGTAGTGTCTCGTTGGTGATGATGTCGCCTCGGTCAATGATACGCTCACCTTTCTTCACTTGTCCGCATTTGGCGGCAATCATTGCAATCTGACTGCTCAGTTCGGCATTACTGCGTGTGCTGTCGTATTTAAGGTTCGATGTGAAATACTCGTTGATGTTACATTTTTGCAACTGCGCCCTTACTGCGCCTATCTCCTTGTCGTTGAAGAAACGTTCGTAAGCCATCATCGGTGTTAGAAGAGTTCGCACACGATGGCTTTGCGACATCTTGCCTGTTACGATACGTATCAATGCCGAGGTGTCACGGCTCAGACGGGCATAGTCGGCTTGCGGTATGATACCCAGGGAGTAGAGTTCAGCAAGTTTCTTTGCTACGAGAGATATGTAGCTGTTTGGCAGACCGTCAATTCCGTTCTGATTGCGGGCAATGAATCGCTTTATCTGAATCTGCGAGATAGAGAGATCGTTGATGTAGTAAGGTGCGAAGTTCTTTCTTACGGAGTCGCACTCTGCCTTGTAGCTTGCCGAGTCTTTAGGAATATCAAAATCGAATGTAGCGGTGACTGCGGTCTGAGTCCATGGAGACCCTACCTTCGAGTTGTATTGAGGTGCCGAGCTTTGCGGCATCGCAATGACAATAACGATGGTGCTGATGGCTATGATTCCTAATCGCATTAGGACACGTTGCCAGGAGAGGTCGTCGCGAGATTGTATTGTTGACATCTATATTTATTTACAATTTAGCTATTTACGATTTACTATTTATCTATTCTACATTTTTACCAAAAACTTCCTAATTTGAGTGCGAAAATACTAAAAAAAAATAGGATAATGGCGAAAATATGGGAAAAAGTTCGCTAAAGTGCAATTAAAATACTAATTTTGCACGGAAATTAGATAATTTAATATAAGAATGGATAGAAAAGTAAGGGTGCGCTTTGCACCGAGTCCTACAGGTCCGCTTCATATCGGCGGCGTTCGTACTGCATTATACAACTACCTTTTCGCTCGTCAGCATGGCGGCGATCTCATTTTCCGTATTGAGGATACCGACTCTCATCGCTTCGTTCCTGGAGCTGAGGAATATATCATTGAATCTTTCCGCTGGTTGGGCATAAAGTTCGACGAGGGTGTCAGCTTTGGTGGAAATCATGGTCCATATCGTCAGAGTGAGCGCCGTGACATCTACAAGACATACGTCAAGGAACTTCTTGCTAACGGTAAGGCTTATATCGCATTCGATACACCAGAGGAGCTTGAGGCTAAGCGTGCTGAGATTGAGAATTTCCAGTATGATGCCCGCACTCGTATGCAGATGCGCAACTCTCTGAGTATGCCTCGCGAGGAGGTGGATCAGCTTATCGCCGATGGTAAGCAGTATGTTGTCCGCTTCAAGATTGAGCCAGGCGAGGAAGTTCTCGTAAACGACCTCATCCGCGGTGAGGTTCGCATCAAGAGCGACATCCTCGATGATAAGGTGCTCTATAAGAGTGCTGACGAACTCCCTACATATCACCTCGCAAACATCGTGGACGACCACCTCATGGAGGTTTCTCACGTTATCCGTGGTGAGGAGTGGCTGCCAAGTGCTCCGCTTCACGTACTTCTCTATAAGGCATTCGGTTGGGAAGACACCATGCCACAGTTTGCCCATCTTCCTCTCTTGCTCAAGCCAGAGGGTAAGGGTAAGCTCTCAAAGCGTGACGGCGACCGTCTCGGTTTCCCTGTATTCCCATTGGAATGGCACGATCCAAAGACTGGCGAAATCAGCTCAGGATATCGTGAGAGCGGCTATTTCCCAGAGGCTATCGTCAACTTCCTTGCCCTTCTCGGATGGAACCCAGGCACAGAGCAGGAGGTGTTCTCTCTCGAGGAGCTTGAGAAGGCATTCGATATCTCACGCTGCTCAAAGGCTGGTGCTAAGTTCGATTATAAGAAATGCCAGTGGTTCAACCATGAGTATATCCTTCGCAAGAGCGCACAGGAGATTGCAGGTCTCTTCGCTCCTGTCGTAGCAAACAATGGCGTAGAGGAGTCAATGGAGCGTATCGAAAAGGTTGTTGAGATGATGAAGGATCGCGTAAACTTCGTAAGCGAACTCTGGCCTCTCTGTTCATTCTTCTTCATTGCTCCTGAGAGCTATGATGAGAAGACCGTGAAGAAGCGTTGGAAGGAGAACTCTGCCGAGGTAATGACTGAACTAGCCGACGTACTTGCTGGCATTGATGATTTCTCTATCGAGGGTCAGGAGCCTGTGGTTATGGCATGGGTTGAGAGCAAGGGCTACAAGCTCGGTGACGTGATGAACGCCTTCCGTCTCGCACTCGTAGGCGAGGGCAAAGGTCCTGGCATGTTCGACATCTCTGCTTTCCTCGGCAAGGAAGAGACATTGGCAAGACTGAAGAGAGCGGTGGAGAAATTAGGATAATAAAACGGCCTCTCCCCCCGCCCTCCCCCGTAGGGAGGGAGCCGGAGCGCGAAAGGCCAATTATCAAAAACAAAAATATAAACGATCCCCCATAGTCGAATCGGCTCCCTCCCTACGGGGGAGGGCGGGGGGAGAGGCCTTATATGTATAACATCATAATGTACATAGTGCAACTGGGAGTTGCAATCGCGAGTCTCTTCAACGATAAGGTGAAGAAGATGTGGCGTGGAGAGCGAGATGCTTTCCGCGTGCTTCGCGAGAAAGTGGATCCCAATGCACGATATATCTGGGTGCACGCAGCATCGCTGGGCGAGTTCGAACAAGGTCGCCCTATCATTGAGTACCTGCGTGAGCGACGTCCGGAATACAAGATACTGCTCACGTTCTTCTCTCCCTCGGGATATGAGGTGAGAAAGAACTATGAGGGAGCTGACATCATCTGCTACCTTCCTATTGATACGCCGTCAAATGCGCGTCGATTCCTCAGAACCATACGTCCTGAGATCGCTTTCTTCATAAAGTATGAGTTCTGGTACAACTATCTGCATATCCTTAATCACCGTCATGTGCCAGCATATAGTGTGAGCAGTATCTTCCGCCCAAATCAGGTGTTCTTCCGTTGGTATGGCAAGGAGTATGCGCACGTACTCAAGTGCTTCACGGCTTTCTTTGTGCAGAATGAGGAGTCAAAGCAACTGCTTGAGAACATCGGCATAAAGAATGTGAAGGTGACTGGCGATACTCGCTTTGACCGAGTGATGCAGATTGCAGATCAGTCACGCACCCTGGAGCTTGTAAAGGCATTCAAGGACGACAAACCTACATTCGTTGCCGGTAGTTCATGGCAGCCTGACGAGGAAATCTTCATTCCTTACTTCGAGAAGCATAAGGACTGGAAACTCATCATCGCGCCTCACGTCATAGGTGAGGATCATCTTCAGCAGATAGAAGCCCTGTTAAAGGGCAGAAAGGTGGAGCGATACACCGAGATGATGGCGATGCAGACTCGTGGCAATCAGCCTCTCGATGCTGAGCTTGTTGAGCGCCTGAAGAATGCCGAGGTGTTGATAATCAACTGCTTCGGACTTCTCTCCTCTATATATAAATATGGTGATGTGGCTTACGTAGGTGGCGGTTTCGGAGTAGGCATCCACAATGTGCTTGAGGCTGCTGTATGGAATATGCCAGTGGTCTTCGGTCCTAACCACGATAAGTTCCAGGAGGCAAAGGAGCTCACTCGTGCAGGTGGTGGATATCCTATCAATAACGCCACAGACTTCGCTCGTATAATGGATGGCTTCATTACCGACAATGCCTCGCTTACTGCTTCGAGTCAGAAGGCTGGCGAATATGTCAAGAGTGCATCAGGAGCAACCGACAAGGTGCTTGATGCGGTGAAACTGTAAAGACCCTCCCGTCCTCCCTTAAAGGGAGGTGTCTTTCGCGATGTAAGTCCCCCTTTAAGGGAAGTCGGAGATATAGTATTTCCGGGTATGTGTCAGATTAAGAGGGCTAAATAAAAAATGCCGTTGGGATTATCTCCTAACGGCATTTTTTATTAACTTACGCATTATGCATTATGAACTATGCACTATGCACTATGAATTATGAACTATGCACTATGAATTATGAACTATGCACTATGAATTATGAACTATGCACTATGAACTAAAAAAGCTATGCCGCAAGCTGTATGAGCGAGTAGCTTACTCCTCGCTTTGACTTCACCCTTGCAACCTTCATCTCCTTCATAGCCTTGCCTATCTTGATGGAATTGATCTGACTGTCAGCCACATCAGGATATTGCTGCTTCAGAATCTTGCGGATGTCGAGCGAAGTGAAAGCCCCATGCTTCTCGTTGCCCTGTGGCTTGCGGAACATGCAGTCAATCATCTGCTCCAGATCCAGAGTCTGCTCGTATGGCGCATTAAGCTCCTGTATTCGTTGCGTCTCCTCGTTGGTGTACCAATAGCGAAGCTTCTCATCACGAACCTCATGAAGCAGTTGGGCATACAACTGCTCATATTCAATCTCGCTATCATTATTGATCGTCTCACCATTCGGAATCTCAATAGTCAGGAAACGGCGTGAACCTGTCTTGTCAACAAGTGGATGACGGTTGTTTGTAGTGGCAATGAATGATGCGAAACGCATTCGCTCGTCAATGGTCTTGCCATAGATCTTGCGTCCGTTTACCTTCACCTTCGATAGAGCCTGTTTCACTTGTGCCATCTGACGTGCGTTATACATGTCAATCTCATCAAGGCAGATGAGTAGGCAATTGCTCAGAGCCATCTCCTTGTCAAACTTATTGGCAAGGTTGAAATGGTCGAGATAGTACTGGCGCAGATGCTTTGGCAGGAAGCGCACGCAGAACGTACTCTTGCCACATCCTTGATTGCCTATAAGCAACGGAACTGTCTCATTACCATGCTCTTGCTCCATGTTCAGCCAATGTGCCACGTTAGAGCGGAGGTAAATCTTCAGAAAGGCGACCTTCTCGTCTGACAATCCTGGAATACGGTTGAGAAACTCTGTCACACGATCCTTACCGTCCCACTTTGCAAGACTGTCAAGCCATGCCACCACAGGATTATATACTGGCGGAATGTCAGACTCCACGTATGCCTTTATGTCAGTCTTCAGGCTTGTGTCGTCAGGAATCTCGCGCTTCGCCTTACTCAGAGGTAAGGCGAGAAAAACTCTCGTCAGGTTCTCCATTCTTCTTGTACTCAACCATGCCGCTGAGTACATTGCGGCGGAATTGATAGTTGTGTTCAAGATGGTACTCCACATCCAAAAGGCTCTCTTCAACCTTCTTTGTAGCATTGGTCTCTGGATTAACAGACGCGGTTTCTGGCATTTCAGAGCGCATTTCGCCCTGAGCAAAAGGGTTTGTTTCAATCATAGTTGATGTTGAATTTAATTGTTAATATAAAAGTAGAACTAAGATTTATTCGGGATCTAAATCTCCCGACTCTTCCTTACAAATAGCGTGCCAAATTTGCACAAAAACACCTATGGAATTTGGTTGTTTTAGAAAGTAAATTGTAAATAAATTATGGTCAGTAAATTACATAGCGACATTCGTCGCAAGGAAATTTTATATCTTTTCTTATAATTTACTGAATTTAATTTACTCCTAATTTACTTTCCTCAAAAAAGGAGTGTAGCTCCCAAGTAAGTCCTATGCAAGTCCGTTGCAAATCCCATGTAAGTCCCATTGTTAGGAACGGACTAAAAGCGGATTAGAAGCGGATTAGAAGCGAAGGATAAGCTAAGGCATAACAACCTTTGAATCGTGTTGCTCATATTTACATTAAGAAAAATAGAATTTTTACACTACTCGTCAACTCGTCACCCATAACGCTGTAACAGCATGTGCATCAAAGAATTACAGCGGTGATTCATTTCACTTCACTCGTCACCCACTCGTCATCCTCACATTGCATATCAATCTGATATAGAACAACTTGCAGAGCTAATTCACTCGTCACCCATTTTTAGGGTGACGAGTGGTAAGAGGGTAAATTATACGTGTAATATTCACATTCTCAATAAGATACACGGATTTTGGTGACGAGTTGGGTGACGAGTGGTATGGGGTGAATTAACGCTGTAAACCACAATGATACAATGACTTACAGCGTTACGGGTGATGAGTGACGAGTTTTTTCAAAACTCTTTTTCTGAAGGTAAAATTGCAATCTCTACATTGCAATTATCTTATTGGATATTTGAAGACGAAATGTTTTTCCATGTTATCTTGCGCTTCGCACTTAATATCCACATATACGTATTCTGGTGTTTGGGGAAGTTTCAACTCCGTAACGCCATCACTTATTTCCTTTTCGGCTAAAACTTTCTTGGCAGGTGTTAGGATAGATACGCTCTTGCCATATTTCTTGCCAAAGATCTTTAGTGCTGAACCTTCGTTGTTGAGCATTATCTGGGTATCCAGACCATAATTGCGTAGGTTTATGCGCCTGCCATACAAGGTGTCGCTATCTTCGTAGCCCTTGCGGTGGAATACGTATTTCTCGTCAATGTAGAGACTTCCAAATGCTATTTTATCAATGATGCTATCATCTGGTAGGGTAGAATGAAGTTCCAATGTGATATTTCCCCATTCGTTAAACTTACCGTCAACGGAATAGGAAAAGATACTGTCATAGTTATCTGTCGCCTTTATGTCGTAAAGGCATGAATCCTTATTGCTTGCAACGAATACTGGCTTGTTCAGCTTGCGTTTCGCATTTTTAGCAAAGCACACGCCAATGCACGATAGCATGAATATAGATAGGAGTAGGAAGGTGATTTTCTTCATAAAGATGTTTTAGGTTTACGTGAGTCCGACGGAAAAACTTTGCAGATTAAGCAGTAAGCTGCTGTTTACGGAACAGAAATTTTTCGCAAAGCTCAACAAGCTAAAGCGAGTTCTCCAAAATTACCAGAAAATTTATTCCAAAAAATTTAATTTTATAATTTTCTGAGTTAAATTTTCTGGTCATCGTCGCTAATTTTTGTTCCAAAACCAAGCAACAAAGTTGCTTTTGTCGGGAATTTTGAGTTCGCCGAACTCACATTGGTTTACTTTTTGTTTTGCAAAAATACAACATTTCCTCGAATAAAATATTTTTTTTCGAAAAAATATTCATTTACAACTTAACTTTTTCTTACTTTTGCAGTATATAATATAGAATGACGCGAAAAGAGTTTGAAATAATCATACTGCGCTTGCGACCTTTGATGGTAAAGGTCGGACGTGATTTCTTCGGTAATCAGATGGATGCTGAGGATGTTGCGCAGGAAGCACTATTGCGTCTCTGGAACTACTGCGAGAGGCTTAGTGCCGACCGAAACCTTGAAGCTCTCGCCGTTAAGGTGGCAAAGAATGTGTGCGTGGATCTGTATAAGAATCGCAACACATACGAGGATGAGATAACATCTAATATCGCCTCTCCACCGTCACAATCTGCTGATGCCGAGCTACATGCCAAAGAGGTACAACAGAAGATTGACGAGGCAATGGAAAGGCTCAATCCACGAGAGCGTGATTTGCTGAAAGCTCGGCAACTTGAAGGGAAATCGGCAGAGGAAATCTCTGAGCAGACAGGCATTCCGAAGTCATCGGTCAAGAGTATGATCTCTATGGCAAGAAAGAAACTTAAAACGGACTTACAAAAGCATTTGAAATTATGGTGAACAAACAGCAATATATTAACGAGGAAGAACTCTACCAGCAGATAATGGCAGAGCTTGAGCCTGGTGCTGCCGAGTATGACCACATGATGGCAAGCGGTGAGGCTCCAGCCAAGAAGGCGAAGGTTATACCGCTTAGAAAAAAGTGGTATGCTGTGGCTGCATGTTTCATTGGCTTGCTGATTATTGGTGGAGCGTATATGCTTAACACGGGTTCTGAGCCTCAGATAGCAGAGGTAAAGCCTATGGTAACGCCAAAGCAGGTTGAGTCTCAGGTTGCTAATGCTATTGACAATAATGTAGGGACTGTATCATTCGTTGAGACTCATAATGCTCCAAAACGTAAGGCATTGCCAAAAGTTGCAAAGGAAGAAGACGGTTATGTCTATGTTTGCCAAGAGATAGAAATCACTCCTTCTGAAGAGGATGCGATGGATATTGTCGTGCCTGCACCAGAACGTCAGCGTTCGTTTGACGTGACATGTATAAATCTTCTTCCAGATGCAATGGCAGAAGGTGGTGATGCTGATGTCATTGTGATTTGTGACCAGATTTATTTTAATGATATTCAAACCTTTAACTAAAAACGTACAACTATGAGAAGAAATGTAATCACTATGTTGCTGTGTTTGCTGACAGCTGTCGGTTTTGCGCAGAAGGTGAAATTTCCAAAGCCTGATGTAGTAGCTGAATTTCCCGGAGGAAATGATGCCTTGATGCAGTTTGTGTATGATAACCTAAGGTATCCGAGTGATTGCGAAAAAGAGAAAATCAGCGGACGTACCATTACTGCCTTTGTAGTAGGCGTGGATGGTGTCATTCGCGATCCCGAAGTGTTGAGATCACCGGACGAAAGACTAAGTAAAGAAGTGCTGCGTATTCTGAGCATCATGCCAAAATGGAAACCCGCACTTCTTGATAACAAACCGGTGGCTATGAAGTACACTATACCTGTTACTTTCAAGCTTCCAAGAAGAGATACCTTGCATATAGTGGCCGCACCTTCTTCGGAACAATTTGAGTTTTGGCAGCATGTGGATAAGGTGACTGCTGGATGTAAGGAAAATCCGAGGGGCTTGTATAGGCTTATAAAAATAGCCTATGAGGATGGTTCGAAGAAAGATGTGCCTTTTGAACAGTATAAATATTGTGGTGACAGTCTTACTTTGCAATTAATGGTAAGAAAAGATACTGATAAAGAATACTGGGTTGAGATGTATGATAGTGATGGCTATGAGTTCAAGTACTCTTCTTCTTTGAATGAACATAAGACCCAGATTTATGACAGTAACGATAAGGGCTTCAAGTTCAAGTGGTATAATGAGATAATGAATAGCAGTTTGTTTCCATACCATAAATATATCACGGAACTGTATAGTTCTCAAATTTTGGGACCGTCATCAAAAACTCTTATAGATATGCTGAAGATGGATGTTGCATTAGGCAGAAAGCTGTATGGCTGTTGGCATCGTCTTGGAATAATGACTAAGGTAGAAGGTATGGATATGCTCTTGTCTGCTCCACAAGAACTGTATCAAGTGTTTGACAAGGATATGTATTTGCATGTCTATGATCTTAATCCTGGCAAAAAACTTAGAGGCTATTGTGTGCTCCGTCCTGTTGTTTACAAGGAAAACAATGTGATAGTTCAGCATGGTGCGGAATGTAAGATTGAGTGGGTGAACGATAATCTGTTCAAGTTGAACTTTGACCGGGGTGATGGCACTATCGTCACAGAAGTCTGGAAGCGTTCAGGTTTGCCAAGGAATTTCCAACGTGTCTTTGGCACTAATCTCCCAACGTTCAAAATCGTGAATCCAATCCCGAACTATTTCCGCTTAGAAACAAGACAAGAATAAGATTAGGTATATATAAAAATAAAAAATGTGTACACAGTTCCCTGTAATGTCAGTGATGATGTTGCAGGGATTTTTTTTCTATGTGAATGGGCTTAGTTGTAATTTGTGATGTGCAGATATGAAAAGAAGTGCCATGCAAAAGCACAACACTTCTTGTTATCATGGAATCTGGACAATAAATATCTATAATTTGCGTACATCGTCAATGCTTAGCCCGAGACTATTTGCTATAACATCTACGGGAACACCATTTTTCTTCAGACTGAGGGCATTGGCAATAGTGGCATCCTTGCGACCTTTCTCTTCACCTTCCTTCATGCCTTCCGCACGACCTTTCTTCTCGCCTTCGGCAAGTCCTTCGGCAAGTCCTTCGGCACGTCCTTCTGCACGTCCTTCTGCAAGTCCTTCAGCACGTCCTTCCGCATGTCCCTGACGGAAATATCCCTTAATAAGCGTCCTTTCGCTTACTATTTCATCCCAGAACTTATCGTATGCCATACGCTGGGCGTCGGTATATGCAGACTGCTCAACGATACCTACAGCCTTGCTGATGTACTCGTTCTCCATCATCTCCGCAGGAATCTCTTTTGTCTGCTCATTTATCTCGGTAAGGAAACGAAGCCAGAGCACCATCATCTTCTTGTCGCTAACGCTTGACGGACGGAACTTAGGCAATTCAAGGAAAATTGTCTCAAAGCCTTTTATCGTGTTCTCTGGATGCTCTATATTCGCTGGTACATAGCGATGGTAGAACTCATCCTTCAAGTTCGGGAAGGCAATATCATTTATGATGCTGACACAATATACTTGACGCAGTTCGTCATATCCATCCCCTTTCTCAAGCGGACGGACATACGCCTTTGAAGTATTGAAGAGTGCGCGTTGCAGGAAATCCTCCGTCCAATACATCTGCATCTCCACAATAAACTGACGATTGTGATTGTCCGTACAACGAACATCCACAATAGAGTATTTCTTTGCAGGATTCTCTGGAACCATCTCGGGTGACAGGTATTCCAGACTCTCTATCTCCGTGCCTTCCTTCAATGGAAGTACGGCATTTAGGAAACTCTGGAGTAGGTCTTTCTGCTCACCAAACACCTTCTTGAAGGTCAAGTCTGCTTTAGGGTCAAGATATTTTGCCATAATGAAGCCTTTCTTGTTATTCTTTGCAAAGATACAAACTTTTTCTTATACCTCCAAGAAAAACGGTGTTTTTATCCTCCGTACCAAAGTCGGTGCAAAGTCGGTGATAATACCATTAGATAGCGGAGGATCATCGAGTTTGGTTCGGAAGAATAAGGGGGATCATTGGAGGGAGAACAGCCATAAAAGCATCGGTATATCCTTTTTTTTTAGCCTCTGAACTTAGTAAAGGCATAGCAAGGGGGGAATGGGAATTTAGTGGGCTGAGAAAAGACAATTCCCATACCTCCAAGGAAATGCAAGGCTGTGTGGGAATAAGTCACTTTACTAAAATGTAATTCTCTTTGGGTCTATTGTATATATTAGAATCCATAGGGGATATATAATAGTTTGTGATATCAATCAGACTATCGTTTCGTATAAGAAATTTTTGAGGATAAAATTCACTGACAGAATCTTTGCTATTCATTTTTTCCATGCTTATTATGCTATCAGAAAATAGCAATTCATATTCATGAAACATTGTTATTGTATCATTGCTTAAAGTGTATTTGCCAATTACAGATAATCCAGCTTCTGAATATTGTTCATAGGTCATGTGAGTTTTTTTGATAATTATATAATTCCTATATATAGGAGGTCCAAAATCACCAATTCTTCTATATATGTTGAAACATTCTTTTACTCTTTTATCGTCATTTGTAACATTCGTTACAATGCATGATTGAAACAACATTATAATAAAAACAATAAAAATATTTCTCATTGCTATTTCGTGAGGTAATTAAAGTTGTAATTTCTAACCAAACTCGATGAAGGTTCGCTTTATGTCCGCTATTATAGCGGAGGTTCATCGAGTTTGGTTAGGAGGATGAGCGAAGGGAAAGCGTTATATCAGCGAATGAGGTTACTTCAATCCTTCTTTCAGAAACGAGATATAAGCATCAATGTCCTCATCGTAGGAGCGAGGGGAGGTGAGAAGGTTGCCTTCATTATCAAGGAGAACGTAGAAAGGCTGGGTGTTAGAGCCGAACTTGGTGCGCTGCAGATAGCTCCACTTGTCGCCTACGGTGCGAAGCTTGCGAGGCTGATTGTTCTCCATGACCTCAATAGGCTCAGGGAGAGGAGTCTTGTCGTCAACGAAGAGCTGGATGAGAACGTAGTCGTTGGATATCATTTCCTTCACTCGCTCATCAGTCCATACTGCAGCCTCCATCTTTCGGCAGTTCACACATCCATAGCCTGTGAAATCTATCATTACCGGCTTTCCTTCAGCCTTTGCCGCCTGTATGCCAGAGTCATAGTCCTTGTATCGGGCTTCCACCGTCTCGCTCTTATAGAGGTTGAAATCCTGAGTGCTCATAGGAGGTGCGAAGGCAGAGACCGCCTTGCATGGAGCACCCCAGAGTCCGGGAACCATGTAGAGGGCAAAGGCGAATGAGCCGAGGGCAAAGAAGAATCGTGGAACGGAGGTGCGCTGGTTGATGATCTTCTCGCCCATCTCGTCATATTCATCTTCGTCGTGAGGGAAACGGATCCAGCCAATGAGGTAGCATCCGAGGAGGGAGAAGAGGATTATCCAGAGGGAGAGAAAGATTTCGCGGTCGAGTATGTGCCAGCCGTAGGCAAGGTCGGCTACTGACAGGAACTTTAATGAAAATGCAAGTTCTATGAAACCGAGAGTCACCTTGATGCGGTTCATCCAGTTGCCTGACTTCGGTGCTGACTTCAGCCATGAAGGGAAGAAGGCAAAGAGGGTGAACGGAAGGGCAAGGGCGAGGGCGAATCCGAACATTCCAACTGCTGGAGCTATGATACTGCCTGATGTTCCCATCTCCACGAGGAGGAATCCGATTATAGGTCCGGTGCATGAGAAACTGACCAGTACCAATGTGAATGCCATGAGGAAGATGCTCAGCAACCCCGATGTTGAAGATGCTTTCTTGTCAACGGCATTGTTCCAAGAAGAGGGTAGGGTGATTTCGAAGCCACCAAGGAATGAGGCTCCGAATACTACGAGCATAAGGAAGAAGAAGATGTTGAAGATGGCATTAGTTGACAAGGCATTGAGTGCCGATGCCCCGAAGATTGCGGTTACGGCAAGTCCGAGAGTGAGGTAGATCACGATGATTGATATACCATATATAATAGCAGAACTTTTGCCGCCTCCTTTCTTTAGGAAGAAACTGACGGTCATAGGTATGATAGGCCATACGCAAGGAGTGAGCAGGGCAATGAGTCCGCCGAGGAAGCCGAGGAGGAAAGTAGCCCCTAACCCCGACCCTTCTCCCATAATGGGGAAGGGAGTAGTTACACTCTGTCCGTTATTGGGTGTTAGGTGTTGGGTGTTAGGTGTTGGGGTATCAGGTGTTGATGTGATACTGTCCAGTTCACTTTCTTCTATTTGCGTTTTTTTTTTACAGCGGTAGTACTATCTACTCCCTTCCCCCGAGCGGGGGAAGGGGTGGGGTTAGGGGCTATTCCACTATAATTGAAGTCAACGCTTGTTGGTGGAAGACACGTTTCATCGTTGCAGGCACCAAATTCAAAGTAACCTTCAATCTTGTATTCCTTGCCTGTCAGTTTCACTTTTTGGGTAAAGACAACGTTGTTCTCAAAGAAAGCCACCTCACCTTTCCATATATCGTCATACTTCTTCGTGGCAGGTTTGTTGGCTTTCAGCGCACCTTCAAGTTTTGCACCTTCTATCTTATCCACGTTGAAAGATGCTGCTATCGGTCCATGCTTCTCCTCTGGGGCATACACATGCCATCCCTTATCCATTGTACCAGAGAAGGAAATGGTTATCTCGTCAGGAGCAGTCTGCTGCATGGAGGCTGTGAACTTGACTTGGGCGTGGAGAGCCACCGCAACAAAGAAGAAGAGAAATAAGACCCACCCCCTTGCCCCTCCCATAAAGGGAGGGGAGTAGATAGTCTTTTTGATTATGGAGACCATTTTATTATTTTCCATATTAAATGATTGTTTTGATTAGAAGCTTGTAATTACTCCCCTCCCTTTATGGGAGGGGTGAGGGGGTGGGGCTGGTTATTTGTCTTTCAAGTATTCCTTCGCATACTCCACATAGTGGGCGGCGAAACTTTCTGCCTGATTAGGCTTTGTCTGCTTAATGAACTTGGCAGGAACTCCACCCCATATCTCGTGAGCACCAATCTTTGTGTTGGAGAGTACGAGAGCACCTGCGGCAACAACAGCACCTTCGCCAACTTCTGCACCATCAAGTATTGTGCTACCCATGCCAACGAGGCACCCCTTGCGGAGAGTACAGGCATGTACCGTAGCGTTATGTCCTATGGTCACATCATCCTCCATAATGGTAGGGCCTGTGGTGTTAGTGACGTGAACAACAGCACCATCCTGCACGTTGCATCTGTTGCCCATTGTAATAGGAGCAACATCACCACGTACTGTGGCGCCAAACCAGACTGAGCACTCGTCACCCATTGTGACATCGCCTACAACAGCAGCGTTCTCGCTGAAGTAGCATTCCTTTCCCCACTTTGGAGAAAGACCTTTGTATGATTTAATTATAGCCATTTCTTTGGTGTTGGGTGTTAGGTGTTGGGTGTTGGTGGCTTGTAGCGACGATGCTATACGCCATCACCCGACACCCATCACCCATTAGCTAAAGTTATGCATCAAAGAACACCTTCCCGTTCGTGTCCTCTGGCCTTACTATCCCCGGATATTCACAATAGAAATCCTCTTTGAGACGCTTCACATAGCGACGAGCCTCGTATTTAGCCATAGGGAGGTCGTGCATGAGGTAGTTTCCGCAGGTAGCGGCAGTAGTGCCAGGAACCTCATCGTCATAGTCAACGACATACTGGAAGGCAGCAATCATAAGCTGGCGAATCTCCTCGCAAGAGTACTTACCTTTTAATATAAGGTAGTTGCCTGTGAGGCATCCCATAGGTCCCCAGTAAATAACGTTATCCTTCCAACCGTCGAGGTTGCGAAGGTATGTAGCAACAAGATGCTCTATTGTATGAATGGCAGCAGGATTGAGACAAGGCTCATGGTTAGGTGCTGTCATACGAATGTCGTAGGTAGTGATCGCTGCACCGTTCACTTCATCCTGACGTGATATATAGATGCCTGGTTGAAGGTTAGTGTGGTCAACTGCAAAGCTAGGTATTAAGTCCATCTTTATTAATTACTAATTACGAATTACCTATTTACTATGTACTATTTATTTACTAATTGATTTTATTTACTATTTTCATCAATCGCAAATAGTAAATACCCATACTGCAATTGGAAATAGTACATCAATAGTACATAGTAAATAGCTAAATAGTAAATAGCTTCTATTCCTGAGTGCAAATTTATGAAAAAATTTTTTAACAACCAAAAAAAACTGGCATTTTGATGCTGAAAGTTTGTTAAAGGGTATTACTAATTCTTATAATCAAAGCCTACAATTTGGTGGTTTCAATTCGTTTTCATACCTTTGCACCCAGAAATGAAAAAGTAAAAAGTAATAAGTAAAAAGTGGCAAATCACGCCAGTTAGCTGTAAGACTAATCATACTTTTTAATTTTTATCTTTTAACTTCAACTTTCTGGGATGGTATATAAAATTATTCACCTAATATAAAAATAAAAATGCAAACAAAAAATTTACTTTCAGTTGCAGCTTTCGCATTTGCTGCAATCACACTTGGCTCTTGTGGCAATCAGGCAGAGCAGGCACAGAAGGAGCTTGACTCACTTCGTAACGTAGTAGCAGAGCAGCAGAACCAGCTTCAGGCTGACGAGGAGTTCACTGACGCTATCAACTTCTCTATGGACAGCGTTGTTGCTGCCGAGGGTATCATTATGAAGAACAACGAGGGTGGTGTTCCTAACCGTCAGCGTCTCAAGCAGAACGTTGAGGCTTACAAGACTATCCTCCAGAAGTATCGCGATAAGATCACTAAGCTTCAGGCAAGCCTCAGAAATCAGAAGAGCGCTCATGCTAAGCAGATGCAGGAGATGCTCGAGAAGATGCAGGCTCAGCTCGACGAGAAGGATGCACAGATCGAGGAACTCAAGAAGCAGATCGAGGATAAGAACGTTAGCATCGCTGAGCTCAACACTCAGGTAACTAACCTCGGTAACAACGTTAAGGAGCTTACTGACCAGAACACAGCTCAGGCTCAGACTATCACAGCTCAGACTGACAAGATGAACGAGGCTTACTTCATCATCGACACCTCTAAGAACCTCAAGGCTAAGGGCCTCATGGTTGGTGGTGGTCTCTTCTCTAAGAAGAAGCTCGACCTCAGCGCTGGCGACCTCTCTAAGCTCACAAAGATCGATATGCGTGCTAAGAAGACATTCTCTATCCCAAGCGCTAAGCCTAAGATCCTCACACAGGCTCCTGCTGGTTCTTACACAATTACTAAGACTGGTGACAAGTCATCTACTCTGACTATCACAGACGTAGCTAAGTTCTGGAGCTTGAGCAACGTACTCGTTATCTCTTACTAAGAAATAGTATAAAGATAAGTAATACAGGCACTCGTCCTCACAAGGACGGGTGCTTTTTTTATGCGGATAGTCGTATTGCCGATTATATTGCCGATTTTCAGTATCAATATCATTTTTTCTTTCGATTTATATTTGTTTGTTAAGAATTTTTTTGTACCTTTGCGTCGTTAAATCATGTAAACGATGGTTAAAAATTTAGAACGTATAAAACGAAAACAATGATGATGAAGACGCGCTTGCTCTTTCTGCTCACCCTGTCCGTGGTGTGCTCTTTTGCCTTCGGACAAAAGAAATTCTCTAAAGTTACTGCTGCTGATTTTGCCACTCCTAAGGAGGCGGCAGACTCCTCTGTCGATGCTGTGTATCATTATGAGATTGGTGAAACACGCTTTGATACCAAACCAACAGGTTTTGTCATGCTTACCTATGTCAAGGTACGTATGCAGATTGTTACGGAGAAGGGTAAGGACTATGCTAACAAGTCTATTCTCTATTTTAATGACCCTAAGGGCTTGACAACCAAGAATGAGGACATATCTGGCATTGATGCCGCATCATACAACCTTGTTGATGGCAAGGTGGTAAAGACCAGTATGTCAAGCAAGTATATTTTCAAGGAGCAGACGAGCGATAAGTATATGCGTCTGAAATTCTCTATTCCAGAAGTTAAGGTCGGCTCTATAATAGAATATAAATATACCGTTACCAGTCCACGATTTGCAGACCTCCCTACATGGGTGTTCCAGCATTCAGAACCAGTAAGATACAGCTATTATTCTGCCACTATTCCTGAAGAGTTCAAGTATCATGTGGAGCTTCGTGGTTCTGCAAATATGAGGAGTAATAAGGAAAACACTACTCTTCAGGTGATTTGGCAAGGTAGTGCTGCATCTATGGATGCTACGAAATACACTTTCGAGGGCGAGGATCTTGGTGCCTTCAAGAATGAGAAATTCATCTATTGCAAGGATGACTATGCACAGCGTGTGGATTTTGAGCTTAGGGTGATAGATTTGCCTTTGAATGACTATAAGGAATATACCAACACATGGGCTGATGTACGCAAGTATCTTGAGAAAGATTGTGAGTATTCATCACGCTTGAAGATCAAGAATCCGTATGCCGAGGAAATGAAGTCTCTCGATCTTGAGGGTAAGCCTGCGAGTGTCAAGGCTTCACGCATCTTTGCATTCCTCAAGAGTAAGTTGAAGTGGGATAAGACCTTCGAACTTTGTCCTAAGAATCCGCTTAAGGCTGTAAAAGAAGGTAAGGGATCGAATGCCGACCTCAATTTCATCTATATGGCTATGCTTCGCGATGCCGGTATAGCTTCTACCCCTATGCTTATCCGAGACCGTTTAAATGGTCGCCTGCCAATAACCTACGCAAGTATCGACAAGCTCAATACCTTTGTCGTTGCTTTTGTAGATGATGGTGGTGCGTTGCTGTTTGCCGACTGCTCTGCCGACTATGGCGACATAAATGTATTGCCTGATCATCTGATGGCAGAGGGAGTGCTCTATGACCCAAATCTTACCAAGACTCCTAATCTGGGTGCTACTCGTGGTGAAATCTATGACCTGTCGGAAATCAGAGGAAACACTACAAATACGCGTATCAATTGCGTCGTTTCTCCTAATGGACAGTTGAATGGTCAGCGTATCAACACCCATGTAGGCTATAATGCCTTGGCTTACAAGAAAGCCTATCAGGCAGAGGAAGATAGTCTTGCTTTGACTGCTAAAATTGAGAAGAACCTTGAGTGTAAGCTCAGCACATTTAGAACAAAGAATGTAGAGGGTGTGGGCAGAGCTGTTGAGGAGCGAATCCGTTTCTCTAAGGATGCTGTCGTTGATGGTGATAGGATATATTTCAACCCACTTGTCTTTGCTGATGAAAAGACCAACCACTTCACCAAGCCCGATCGTGTGCTGCCTGTTGAGTTCCCAGCAGCCCAGACCACCACGATCACATCGGTAGTCACCATACCTGAAGGGTATGCCATTGAGGAAATGCCAAAGGCTGAGACAATACAGTTGCCTGGCTACATGGCGGTTGTCATCTCTTCTGAGATGCAGGGCAATAACCTCGTGACTAAATACCAGAGTGTAGTGGATAAGACATTTATTCCTGTGACTGAATATGCAAAACTGCAAGAGTACTGGAATAAAGTCCTAAAGGTTAACTCTACTATGGTTTGTATGAAGAAAATGTAAATGAAATAGTGTAAAGGGGAAAGAGTAATGTCTTTAGTCTTTCGCCTTTTGCCTTTCACCTTTAGCCTATTAGGTAAATGCATAGAATATTTTTTTATCAAGAATTAGAGATTTAGAGATTTTTTCTTTTGAATTTTAGAGAATTTGAGAAAGGTTGCTTACGCTCCTGTTAATCGCGGCTATTCTCAATGCTACGTAAGTAGCAAACATTCTCTCTTTCGCATTAATTCAAAATCTCAGATTCTCTAATTCTTGATTATAAAATTAAATTTGATCACTTGCTTAAAATTGATTTTTAACTTATAAAATAACTAAAACAATAACGATGATGAAGACTCGCTTGCTCTTTCTACTCACCCTGTCCGTGGTGTGCACTCTTGCCTTCGGACAGAAGAAATTCTCCAAAATTACAGCTGCTGATTTTGCCACTCCTAAGGAGGCGGCAGACTCTTCAGTTGATGCGGTTCGTATCTATGATATAGGTGAGACACGCTTCAATGCCACTTCTACTGGTTTCACGCTTGACACCTACGTCAAGGTTCGTATTCATATCCTCACCGAGAAGGGTCGAGAATATGCCAATAGGGAGATTGTTTACCGCTGTAATGACAAGAAACCTACAAGCGAGAATGACGCGGTTAAAGGTGTCGAGGCTTGCTCGTACAATCTTGTTGATGGTAAGGTCGTTAAAACCGCTATGGAGGGCAAGTACGAGTTCAAGGAAAAAGTGAATGACTACTATTACCGTTTGAAGTTCACTATTCCCGAGGTCAAGGTGGGATCAATCATCGAGTATAAATATGAGGTGTCAAGTCCGCGCTGTACTGAAATCCCTACTTGGATGATACAGCATAAGGAGCCTGTGCGATACAGCTATTATTGCATCACCATCCCAGAGTGGTTCTACTATCACGTGGAAGGACACGGATATGCACCTATCCGACATAAGCAGAGCTCCGCTACGCTTACCGTGCCTACAAAATCTGGTGCGGCAATCATTATGGCCAACAAATATGTGATAGAAGCAGAGAACCTTCGTCCTTTCGAGAAGGAGAATCTCATCTATGGTCAGGACGACTATGCGCAGCGCATGGATTTTGAGCTTATGAACGTACGCATCCCAGGACAGAGCTATCAGTCATTTACCAAGTCGTGGAAGGAAGTGCGTTATTACCTTGAAGAGAAAGCCGACTACCTGCTGCATCTGAAGATAAAGAATCCGTATGCTGATGAGATGGCATCGCTCGGACTTGATGGAAAAACTGCCAGTCAGAAGGCATCAATCCTTTTCGCTTTTTTGAAGAAGAAGCTAAAGTGGGATGGTAAGTATGCACTTGTCAGCAAGAATCCGCTCAAGGCCATAAAAGAGGGGAAGGGCTCGAATGCCGACCTCAACTTCATCTATATGGCTATGCTTCGCGATGCAGGTGTTACGGCAACTCCATTGTTGCTAAGATGGCGCTCTCATGGTCGTCTGCCGATAACATACGCGAGTATCGACAAGCTCGATACCTTTATCGTTGCCTTTACTGATGATAATGGAGCGTTACTCTTTGCCGACACTTCTGCCGATTATGGCGACATCAACATACTGCCAGCTAATCTGATGGCAGAGGGTGTTTTGTACAATCCCGATATTGCAGCCAAGTCTTCAGCTGCTCCTACCCGAGGCGAGATATACGACCTATCACAAATCCGTGGAAATACAACTACGACACGTCTTAATAGTATTCTCTCTCCTGATGGAAAGATAAACGGTCAGCGTATAAATAACCATGTGGGTTTCAACAGCCTGATTTACAAGGAGAACTACCATGAGGTTGCTGACAGTATGGCTTTGGTTGAGAAGATAGAGAAGGAACTGGGATGTAAGCTCGGCTCGTTCAAGGTGAAGAATGTAGAGGGTGTAGGTCGTGCCGTTGAAGAGCGTATGCGTTTCACTAAGGATGCGGTAGTTGACGGCGACAGAATATACTTCAATCCGTTGGTTTTTCCTGACGAGAAGAAGAACTGGTTCACCAAGCCTGAGCGAGTTCTGCCTGTTGAGTTCCCTGCTTGTCAGACAACCACGATAACATCTGTGGTAACTATTCCAGAGGGCTACGAACTGGAAGAGATGCCTAAGAATCAGATTGTAAAGTTGGAAGGTTATCTTGCCGGTGTCATTTCCTTTGAGATGCAGGATCGCAATCTTATTACGAAATATCAGAATCTGATGGAGAGTACGTTTATCCCTGCAGAGAAATATGATGATCTGAGGAAATATTGGAGTGACTTGCTGAAGGTAAATTCAATGATGGTGGGGGTGAAGAAGAAGTAAAAGAAGACCAATGACTCACCAGCCCCCCCCTTGCCCCTCCCATAAAGGGATGGGAGTGGTTAGTATTTCTGACTCAAAAAGCTACTTGTAAATAGATATGAAAAAGAAAAAAGAAAATATTTTCCAGATAATCATACGTACTCTTTATAGCGGTAAAAACTATCTACTCCCCTCCCTTTATGGGAGGGGTATGGGGGTGGGTCTTTTTCTCCTTTTTCCTTCCCTTTCTCTTGCCCAGACCACTTGGTCTTCATCCGACATTGCCGACTCGCTGAAGCGTGAGGCCTATTCCGTGGTGCGCGACTATCAGGTCACGGTTACGGCTAACTCACAGAAATCCCTTACCACGCATTATCATAAGGTGCTTACCATTCTAAATAAGAAAGGTGATAATCATGCCCTATGGAGCTACCCTACGGATGATTTCACGCAGCTTTCATCTTTTAGCGGAAAGATATACGATGATCAGGGTAAGGTGAGACAGAAACTGAAGCGTAGCGACGTGCATACATCGCAGTACTCTCAGCATCTTGCCACCGACAACCAGCATAACTACGTAGAGCCGCCTGTAATGGACTATCCCTATACCATAGAATATGACTGGGAGGTGAAATCAACCGACGGTTACGTTGACTATGAGTTCTTCACACCTGTATGGCGCGACCGTCAGGCATTGGAGAAGGCAACGTTCAAGCTTGCTGTTCCTGTTGGCACAAAGATAAGATACATGAGTATGCCTCACGAGCTGAATCCGCAGAAGCAAGGTGTGGGTAAGAATGATGAGTACGTATGGACTATGCCATCCATGCGCTGTGTCATTGACGAGGAGTATGACGATGATGCCATGTACATCTACCCGTCAGTACTTGCCATACCGCGTGAGTTCAGGTTTGGTGAAACCACAGGTATTCTTGATACCTGGGAGAGTATGGGCAAGTGGTATCATCAGCTTGCCATTGGTAAGGGCAACCTCCTTCCTGCCGATAAGCAGAAGGTAAAGGAGCTTACTGCCAATTGCAAGACCGACAGGGAGAAGATAGAGGCTCTGTATAAGTATCTTGCAGAAAAGACACGCTATGTCAGCATACAGCTCGGCATAGGCGGTTGGCAACCTATGAAGGCAGAAGAAGTGGGCAAGACTGGCTTTGGCGATTGTAAGGCGCTCACCAATTATATGCAGGCTTTGCTGAAGGAGGCTGGCATAGAATCGTGCCAGACCGTCATCAGCACGCAATACTCTGAGCTGCTGAAGGATTTCCCTAACCTCCACCAGACTAACCACGTCATCCTCACCGTACCACAGGCAGATGGTAGTAATCTGGTAGTGGAATGTACCAATCCTCAGTTGCCTCTCGGCTTTATACCCGGGGACTATGCAGGTAATCAGGCTTTGCAGGTAAGCTCTCCTGCTACTGGTGAGGGTATCGCCCGACTTATCCGCATTCCTGCCTATACTCCCGAAAACAACTACGAGAAGCTCACGGCAGACGTTCAGCTTCAGGCCGATGGAAAAGCTACCATCAAGTTTGCTTGCGACCACTATGGAGCACGCTATGGGGCGGTAAGGAAACTGTTGTATCTCGATGATAAGGAACGTAAGAATCGTATCTGTCATTGGGTGTATCTCCAAGACCCTGTGGTGCAGAGCGTAAAGCTTAGTGAGGATAGGGGAGCAATTCCGCATCTCAATGTGGAGAGCGAGATAAAGGCAACCTACGGCAAGGTGAATGGCAACCGAATGTTCGTTATGTGCAACGCCTTCCGTGCTATGAACGTGCCACGATTCCGTAAGGACAGAAAGCGCCCTATCGTGGTAGAGAATGCCTATTCATTATCCGATGAGGTACGCATCACCCTTCCCGAAGGCTATACGTATGATGGTGAGGGTGACAGCGAGGAGCAGACTAGCGAGTTTGGCTCTTATTCTTGGAAGGCGAGGAAAGACGGCAACGCTGTCGTTGTTACGATGAAAGTAAGCATCCTCAAGGGTAGGTATGACATCAGCAAGAAAGATGATTTCCTTGCCTTTAGGGAAAAGGTTTCAAAGATATTCAACAGACAGTTTACTATTGAGAAGAAATTAAGAGATTAAGATATTAAGAAAAAGATTGTCCGCAATTACGTTCAGCCCGTTTGACACGTAATTGCGGACAACCAATAAATGTTTTTGTCAATATAGAAAATATTTGTTGATAGTCTTTGGTAATTAATTTTTTTTGTGTACCTTTGCATCCGAAAATGACTAAAGGTGAAAGACGAATGGCAAAAGACTTTCGACCTTAGTCTTTCATCTTTTTATAAAACCTAAGTTAAACGTTTAAAACTAAACAAATGAAGAAATTCTTTACTTTGATTTCAATGTTTTGCCTTTGCGCTTTCAATGCAATGGCAGCAAACTACGTTCTTGACAAGGAATTGTCATGGGATGATGTAAAAGGTGGCGAACAGGCTTTCGCGCTTGTTAGCGGTGATAAGGTTCTCTTCGGCAAGGATGCTCAGAATGCAGGCTTTGATGTAGCTGCAAATGCTCTTGCTGAAACTAATGCTGCTATCACTTGGAAAGTTGAAACAAATGAGTTGGGTGTTCTTTTCCATGCCTACACACCAGCAGGTGAGTCTTATGTAATCTGGGGCGGTAGCTGGTTGAACTCTCAGCCTGCTATTGGTAGTGCAACATTCATCCTTGGTAAGAACAATGATACTGGCGAGACATGGGAAGGTGGTCAGGATATGACTAATGGCGCTATCTGGACTGTTGCTGCCGTAGAGGGTGGCTATTCAATTCAGAATGTAGGTAACAATGGTTATCTCTCTGGTCTTAGCACAACAGAGGCTGCTGAAAATGTATGGAAGTTCTATTCTGTTAAGGAGGATGCTTCAGGTGAGGTTGCTCCTAAGAATTCTGATTTCGTTCTTGACAAGGAATTGACATGGGATGAGGTTAAGGCTGGTGAGCAGGGCTTTGCTCTCGTAAGCGGTGATAAGATTCTCTTCGGCAAGGATGCTCAGAATGCAGGTTTTGATGCAGTAGATAAGGCTCTTGTGAAGACAAATGCCGCTATCACTTGGAAGGTTGAGACAAATGAGGTAGGTACTCTTTTCCATGCCTACACACCAGCAGGTGAGTCTTATGTAATCTGGGGCGGTAGCTGGTTGAACTCTCAGCCTGCTATTGGTAGTGCAACATTCATCCT
>CACYXI010000070.1 GCA_902778265.1 uncultured Bacteroidales bacterium
GAAGACAGTAGGAATCATCAGAGTATCGCCGATGACGAATACTGGTGATGTAGGATCCCAGGCAGAATAGCCACGAGCCTCGAAAGTAGAACGGATACCACCTGATGGGAAAGAAGAAGCGTCTGGCTCCTGCTGTACGAGTGACTTACCCTCGAACTCCTCAATCATGCCGCCCTTCCAGTCGTGCTCAACAAATGCGTCGTGCTTCTCGGCTGTAGTGTCAGTAAGAGGCTGGAACCAGTGAGTACAATGTGTTACGCCAAGCTCCATAGCCCACTTCTTCATGCCTTCAGCAACCTTGTCGGCTGTTGCACGGTCAAGAGGTGCGCCGTTGTCGATTACGTCAAGCATCTTGTCATAAACCTTCTTAGGGAGGTACTTGAACATCTTCTGCTTGTTGAATACATACTTGCCGAAGAATTCTGATGGACGCTCTGCTGGTGCAGGGATGTCGATTGGCTTCTTCTTGAAAGCCTCAGCTACTACCTGAAATCTTAAATTTGCCATGTCTTAATCTTTTATTGAGCCTCTTGCCACCTCTCCCACTCGGGAAAGGCTTTGAGGGGCAAAGTTATAAATTTGTTGATTTTTTCCTTAAATAACTTTTTGGTCTAAGTTTGCGAGTGCAAAATTAGTGATTTTTTATGAGTTAACCAAATTTGTGAGTGAAGAGTTAAGAGTGAAGAGTTAAGAATTTGATTTACATTTTTAAATTATTCACTTTTCACTATTCACTTTTCACTTCCTCTATGGCTGAAGAGTGAATCCAAGGGCGAAGTATGCCTTGCCATTGCTTGGGTTGGCTGTGATCTGACCGAATACTGGTATGCTGAAAGAATCAGTTACCTTGATATCCTTCGTTGTCTTTACAGAAAGGTTGGTTACTGCAAAACCGTCTGCATCTGAATAGAAGCTTGTTGCGAATGGCACAGCGCCTAATGATGCGCTCCAGTCGAGACCACCAAGTTTGAATGGTGCTGCAAGTTCCACGTATGAAGAGTATGCACGCTCACCATTCTTGTTATATCCGTCAGCTCCTGCGAAGTTTGTGAACCACTGAATTGAGAGAGGTCCGAAGTCATAACCTACATTGAACTCGAACACGTGAGCTGTTTCGTGAGCATTATATTTGAAGTACTTAACGCCATCATACTGATCGGTGAAGAAATAGTCGGTGATTCCGACATTGAATCCACCAGTGGTGTAGGCAACGGTAAGGTCGAACTCCTTGGTGTCATCAGGATTTGTGATGCCGTAGCTGCCCCATGCACCTACGCTAAGACCGTTATAGCTAATACCGAGAGTTGGCTGAATGCTTCCTTCTCCGAGCTTCTGACCACGCCAGAGATAGTTGGTGACAACATCAGCTCCTAAGCTAACCTCAACCTCATCCTGTGCGTTTGCTACGCCTGCGCTCAGCACTCCAGCGAGTGTCAGAGCCATTACCTTGAATGTTCTCATAATCTTTTTCCTTTCTTTGTGTTTGTTAATGTCCCCGCTGGTTGCCCAGCGGGAACCGTTGTTGTTTTATATGTGTGTTATGTTGTTGAATTGTCGTTTCCAACTTTCGCATAGCTCAAGTTGCAGGTTTTGAGGTTTTATGGTTTTAAGGTCGGAATGTTTTTGAAAAGTATAAAGTAAAAAGGAAAAATTCAAAAGTATGATTACCTTGTATGGCGAAAGGCTGTCGGGAAAATACCAACCATACTTTTTACTTCTTAATTTTTACTTTTTAATTTCTAACCTCCTGACCTCATAACCTCACAACCTTATAACCTATTGAAGTAGAGCTTGCGAAACTTCAATAAAGATTACTTTGCCATCCACTCTGCCATACGACGCATAGCCTCCTCGCAGTCCTCACGATTACCGAATGCCGTGAGTCGAACATAGCCCTCGCCTGAAGGTCCGAAGCCAACGCCTGGCGTGCAGACGATGCTTGCTCCATAGAGAAGCTGTTCGAAGAACTTCCATGACTCCATGCCGTTAGGGGTCTTTACCCAGAGGTAAGGAGCGTTTCTTCCGCCGAAGACCTCAAGTCCCATGTTGGTGAGTGCACGATGCATAATGGCTGCATTTGTCATATAGTAGTCAATGACCTCCTTAATCTGCTGCTTGCCCTCTGGAGTGTAGATTGCCTCTGCTGCTCGCTGAGAGATGTAGCTTGTGCCATTGAACTTTGTTGACTGACGACGATCCCAGAGGTGGTTAAGCTCAATGCGAGTGCCATCGAGAGTGGCTGCAGAGAGTTCCTTCGGAATAACGGTATATCCGCATCTTACACCCGTGAATCCCGCCGTCTTTGAATATGAGTGGAACTCGATGGCTACCTTTCGTGCTCCCTTGATCTCATAGATTGAGTGCGGAATGTCATCATCCTGAATGTAAGCCTCGTAGGCTGCATCGAAGAGGATGAGAGTATCGTTATGGAGTGCATAGTTCACCCATTTGCGAAGCTCTTCCTTTGGAAGCACCGTGCCAGTCGGATTGTTTGGATAACAGAGGTAGATCATATCCACACGATGATCAGGAATCTGTGGTGTGAATTCATTCTCTGCCGTGCATGGCATATAGTTTACGTTGCTCCATGATCCGTTCTCGAATACTCCTGCACGTCCGCACATCACGTTAGAGTCGATATATACAGGATATATAGGGTCAGTCATGCCTATGGAGTTATCCCAACGAACTATGTCTCCGATGTTACCAGTATCACTCTTTGCACCATCGTTGACAAATATCTCGCTTGGATCGAGGTGGATGCCACGTGGGAGGAAGTCGTTCTTGATGATTGCCTCACGAAGGAATTCATATCCTCTTTCTGGACCATATCCACGGAATGTTGCCTTTACTGCCATCTCGTCAACTGCCTTATGCATAGCCTCTATAACAGCAGGTACGAGCGGACGGGTTACGTCTCCGATACCGAGGCTTATCACTCTTGCCTTTGGATGTGTGGCCTTGTAGGCGTTCACCTTCTTTGCAATGTCTGCGAACAGGTAGTTGTTCGAGAGCTTGAGATAGTGTTCGTTTATTAATGCCATGTCTTCTCTTTTATGAAGTGGGGAAAAACCAAGCGTGGTTTTTCGTAACTTCGTGGTTGTAAGTTTGCTTTTTTCTTTATTCTTTACCCTTTTCTCTTTACTCCTTACTCTTTACTCTTTACTCAGGAAGAGCGATCTCTCCTTCAAAGGAGATAGCCGCTGGGCCAGTCATAAGGATGTGGTTAGTGGTTTCATCCCACTTGATGTTAAGGGTACCGCCATCCATCTGGATGTTGCTTTCGTTTGGTCGGCGACCTGTTAGCTTGGCTGCTACCGCCGTTGCGCAAGCACCTGTGCCACAGGCGAGGGTTATTCCGCTTCCTCTTTCCCATACTCTCATTCGGATTGTGCCGTCTGGAAGTATCTGAGCGAACTCTATGTTGCATCGCTGTGGAAAGACATCATGATGCTCAAGGATTGGTCCGAAATGATCGAGCGGGAAGAGTTCCTTGTCGCTATCGGGATCGGCATCAAGTCCGTATCTGTCATCAAGGAAGATAACGAAGTGAGGATTCCCCATTGAAACGAACGTTCCGATGAATTGATGGCCGTCGGCTGTTAGTTCCCAGCCGGTTGCCTTTCCTCCATGAACGCCAAACTGTGCCGGCTGCTTGAGGATCGGCTCACCCATATCTACCGTTACCATCTCCACCTTATTATTACTATCGAGATGAAGGTTGAGAACCTTGATGCCTGAGAGAGTCTGAAGTCGGATAGGATTCTTACCGGTCAATCCCTTGTCGTGAAGGAACTTTGCAACGCATCGTGTTCCATTTCCGCACATCATCGCTTCCGAGCCGTCGTTGTTAAAGATTCGCATCGAGAAATCTGCGCCCGGCTCTGTCGCCTCTCCTATAAGAATCAAACCATCACTACCAATTCCGAAATGAGGCTTGCTCCATTCGATTGATGCTTTGGCAGGATCCTTTATTTTATATAATAATGTATTAACATATATATAATCGTTTCCTGCACCATGCATTTTGGTAAATTGTATAGTTGAATTCTCCATTCGATTGCTTTTTGTTTGTTTCTGAGTGCAAAATTACTACTTTTTGTCGGAAAACAAGCATAAATAGTGACATTACTGCATTAAAAAATCACGCAACTTACAATTTGCAATATTTTTCAGCCATAATGCTTTCAATTTGTAATATATTTTAGAAAAAGTTTTTACAAATAGTAATATCGACCATTTTTCCAAGCCCAAAGTGACAGTAAAACCTTTGAAATATTGACAAAATGTAGTAATTTTGCACTCAGAAAGTTACAAAGTGACACAAATATTCACATTTTTAATTAGTTTAAGGTATGAAGAAGATTGAAGCAATCATCCGTAAGACAAAGTTCGAGGATGTTAAGGAGGCTCTCCTTAATTCAGACATTGACTGGTTTGAGTACCACGATGTACATGGAATTGGCCAGAGCCGTCAGGAGCGCATTTACAGAGGCGTACAGTATTCAACTGATGTTATCGAGCGTGTAAAGATAACGATTATCTGCCGCGAACAGTTCGCTGAGCCTACCATCAAGGTAATAATGGACGTAGCGCACACAGGCAAGGTTGGTGATGGCCGTATCTTCCTAAGCGACGTAATAGACTGCTACTCTATCCGCACAGGCGATCATGGCGACACGGTTCTGGCTGATAAGAAGTAAAGATTAAGGAGTAAGGAGTAAAGAATAAAGCTCCACAACAACGCAAACACACACAGACAAACACAACACAATCAATTTAAAGCTCTTTACCCATCAAGAGTGAAAAGATGGGACACGATATGATAACAACAACACTTTCCACAATAATGCCTCTCGCCGCAGTTGCGGAGGAAGCTAAAGACTATGTAAACGGTCTTGATACCCTCTGGGTATTGCTTGGCGCAATGCTCGTGTTCTGGATGCAGCCTGGTTTCGCTCTCGTAGAGGCAGGCATGACACGATCAAAGAATACTGCCAACATCCTGATGAAGAACTTCTGCGACTTCATGTGCGGATCAGTTCTGTTCTGGATTCTTGGTTTCTCTATAATGTACGGAAGCGGAAACTCATTCATAGGCTGGGATGGTTTCTTCGCTATTGGTTCAGACTCTAACGTACCTGCAGAATGTACTTTCATCTTCCAGACTGTGTTCTGCGCAACAGCAGCAACAATCGTTTCTGGAGCTATGGCTGAGCGTACTAAGTTCTCCATGTACTTCATATACTCAATGCTTATCTCTGCCATCGTCTATCCTATCGAAGGTCACTGGTCATGGGGCGGCGGCTGGCTCTCTGAGATGGGCTTCCACGACTTCGCTGGTTCTACAGTAGTTCACCTTTGCGGTGGTGTTCTCGCTCTCGCTGGTGCTATCGTTCTCGGTCCACGTATCGGCAAGTATGACAAGAACGGCAAGTCACGCGCTATTCCTGGTCACAACCTCGCACTCTGTGCTCTCGGTGTGTTCTGTCTCTGGGTAGGATGGTTCGGTTTCAACCCATGTTCTACAGTTGCAGCAACAGGTTTCGACAATGCAGTTAGCATGTCACACGTATTCGTTACAACCAACATGGCAGCAGCAGTAGGTGGTCTCGCAGCTCTCGCATACACTTGGATCGTAGATGGTAAGCCATCACTCTCAATGGTATGTAACGGTGTTCTTGCAGGTCTCGTAGGTATCACAGCAGGTTGCGACTGCGTAAGCATCGGTTCAAGTGCCATCATCGGTGGTGTAGTCAGCGTGGTTATGTGTCTCTCAGTTGCATTCATTGATAAGGTCTGCAAGATCGACGATCCAGTTGGTGCTGTATCTGTTCACGGTGTAGGTGGTATCCTCGGCACAATCCTGACAGGTGTGTTCTGCGACTCTTCAATCAACGGTACAGAGTGCACAGTAGGTGTTCAGACTCTCGGTGCAGTTGCAGTTGCAGCATTCGCATTCGTAACAGGTATGGTTATCTTCCTTGGTATCAAATATACTCATGGCCTCCGTTGCGACAGAATCATTGAGGAAGAAGGTCTTGATATCTATGAGCATGGTGAGGCTTGCTACAACTAAGCCGAAGCTAATGCTAATTGAAAATTGAGAATTGATAATTGAAAATTAAATGAAATAAAACGCAAAGTCGCAGAGACACAGAGATTCAACACAAAGTTAAGCTTTGTGTCTTTGCGTCTTAGCGTTTAAATAAGAAAAAAGGCAAAAGACCTTTGGCTTTAGTCCTTAGTCCTTAGCCTTTAGACATATAAAAAAACAGCAAACTTATAATCAACTAAAGAAACAATTAGAAAACTATGTGTGGAATTGCATGTATCCTTGACATTCAGGAGCAGACTCCTGAGCTTAGAAAGAAAGCACTGAAAATGTCGCAGAAGATCCGTCATCGCGGACCTGACTGGAGCGGTATCTACGAAGGTGGATCCGCTATTTTGGCGCATGAGCGTCTTAGTATCGTTGACCCGGAATCAGGTCAGCAGCCACTATTTTCCCAGATAAGAAAATGGTGCTTGCTGTCAACGGTGAGATCTATAATCACCGCGAGATACGCAAATGGTACGAAGGTCGCTATGAGTTCCAGACAGGCTCTGACTGCGAGGTTATCCTTGCCCTCTATCGCGACTGGAAGCGTATGGGCATAGAGGATCCTTCTTGGATCTTTGAGAAGCTGAACGGTATCTTTGCTTTCTGTCTTTATGACGAGGAAACAGACAAGTACCTCATTGGTCGTGATCCAATCGGTGTCATTCCATTGTACATAGGTCACGATAAGGATGGCAAGACCTACTGCGCTTCTGAGCTTAAGGCTCTCGAAGGTTTCTGCGATGAGTACGAGCCATTCCTTCCAGGTCATTACTACACAAGCGATAGCAAGAGCCTAAAGAAATGGTACACTCGCGAGTGGATGGAGAAGCTACCTACCGAGTGCTCTGGCGAGATAAAGGAAACGGCAAGTCTTTCATACAAGGAGAGCGTAGAGGCTATCCACGACTCACTCGAAGCTGCCGTTAAGCGTCAGTTGATGTGCGACGTGCCTTACGGCGTACTGCTCTCTGGCGGTCTTGACTCTTCCATCACCTCTGCCATCGCAAAGAAATTCTCTGCTCATCGTATTGAGGCTGGAGGCGACGAGAAGGCTTGGTGGCCACGTCTGCACTCATTCGCCGTTGGACTGAAGGGCGCACCAGACCTTGCAAAGGCAAAGGTTGTTGCCGACTATATCGGTACTGTTCACCACGAAATCAACTATACCATTCAGGAAGGTCTCGACGCTATCCGCGATGTTATCTACTACATAGAGACCTACGACGTTACTACCGTCCGTGCCTCTACCCCAATGTATCTCCTTGCCCGCGTCATCAAGTCTATGGGTATCAAGATGGTACTCTCAGGCGAGGGTGCTGATGAGGTATTCGGTGGATACCTATACTTCCACAAGGCTCCAAATGCCAAGGAGTTCCATGAGGAAACCGTCCGCAAGCTCGGCAAGCTCCACCTCTATGATTGTCTTCGTGCAAACAAGTCTTTGTCTGCATGGGGCGTTGAAGGTCGTGTGCCATTCCTTGATAAGGAGTTCCTTGACGTGGCTATGTCACTCAACCCAGAGTATAAGCTTTGCCCAGGCACAGTTATGGAGAAGAAAGTGGTGCGCGAGGCATTTGCCGACATGCTTCCTGAGTCAGTAGCTTGGCGACAGAAAGAGCAGTTCTCTGATGGCGTTGGCTATTCATGGATCGACACTCTGAAGGAAATCACCTCACAGGCTGTAACTGACGAGCAGATGGCTCATGCAGCAGAGCGATTCCCAATCAACACACCTCTCTGCAAGGAGGAATACTATTACCGCTCAATCTTTGAGGAGCACTTCCCTTCAGAGAGCGCAGCAAAGGCAGTTCCTCACGAGGCAAGCGTTGCTTGTTCTACAGCCAAGGCTCTTGAATGGGACGAGGCTTGGAAGAACATGAACGACCCTTCAGGCAGAGCCGTTGCAGGTGTTCACGAGAAGGCGTACTAACGCTATAAGGTTAAAAGGTTATTAGGTTATGAGGTCAGCATCGGTTAGAAATTAAAAAGTAAAAATTAAGAAGTAAAAAGTATGGTTAGTATTTTCCCGACAGCCTTTCGCTGCACGTTGTAATCATACTTTTAAATTTTTCCTTTTTACTTTATACTTTTCAAAAGCATTCCGACCTCAAAACCTTAAAACCTATAAACCTTAAAACCCAAAAGAAAATTAGAGCAACAAGATACATATTTGACAGTTCTTTTTTCAGACTCATCTCAAAAAAGGGAAATGGATTTCAATACATGAAAACGGAATGGAGATTGTCTGTCTTTGCTAATACCATGTATTTGAGGTAAACATTACACTCACGACAAATAATTCGAAGAATGATTTTGTCGTGAGTGTTTTTTTATGTACCTTTGCAAACATAACAATCTTAAAAGCCCTCATTCTGCGCCAGCCTCTTTCCCATCACGGGGAAAGATGTCCGCAGGACAGAAAGGGGTCTCCTAACAATAATGAATATAAAACCAATAGCATATTTCCGTTCGCCATTGACGAGCAAGTTCGGTATTCCGCGCCAGAGTGGCGTGGTAGAGGATCTCGTTGGCGAGATTGTCTTTGAGAAGGAATTTAGTTCACCTGATGCCATTCGCGGTCTTGAAGGCTTCGACTACATCTGGCTTATCTGGGGATTCTCTGCCAATAAGCACGCATCAAATGGCCTCACCGTCCGTCCGCCACGCCTCGGTGGAAATGAACGCCTCGGAGTATTTGCTACGAGATCACCATTTAGACCTAATCCAATAGGGCTGTCGTGTGTAAGAATTGCGACCCCTAACCCCGACCCTTCCCCCGTGGAGGGGGAAGGGGGCAGATCGCCCCAAAAGGATTCCTCACAAGCGACAAATTCTAACTTTTCCCCCTTCCCCATTCACGGGGGAAGGGACGGGAATAGGGGTTGTAGGGCTGCTGTTAGGCTTTTAGTTTACGGCGCCGACCTCATGGACGGCACTCCTATCTACGACATCAAGCCATACATTCCCTACGCTGATGCCCATCCAGATGCTCATGGCGGATTTACAGACAACAACGACTGGCAACCTCTCGAAGTAATAATTCCAGAGGAAATAGCAAATGTTTTCTCAAAAGCCGAGCTTTCCTCACTCAAAGGTGTGCTTGCCCAAGACCCACGCCCACAATACCACAATGATCCAAAACGTATCTACGGAATGCCATTCGCTGGCAAGGATGTCAAGTTCAAGGTTGAGGGCAATACCCTCACAGTAATTCACAGTTCATAGTTTTTGTAGCGCATAACTATGAACTCACGCAAATTAGGACATTATTTTCTGAACACGGAACTCACAGAACAAACGTAATTTTTCGTTCTTTTCGTGCTTTCCGTGTTTAAAAATACAACCACAGATTTTCTGGATCTTAGGGATCTCAATCACGAGCGTAAGCGAGAAAATCCCTCCAATCTGTGAGATCTGTGGTTCCCTAAAAAAGGAAATAAAAGGGAAACGGATTTATCTGAAAAGCTGTCGCAGAAAAAAACGTGAGCGACAAAAATCAGCATTCTATGAAAGGGAGCAGAAACAGTTTAGAAGCGAAGGAAGAGCGAAGGACAAGCGGTATTAGAGCATAGGCAAGAAAAAGGGGTGAATGTAAAAAACAAAAGTTTTTGAGGTAGGGGGGTTCACCCATGCCAAAAATTGGCTTTTACACGTTGATTGTCAGCGATTTACGTAGGGTGAAACCCCATAAAAAAGTAGCACCTTTTCAAGAGGGGGTTTCACCACCTCTTTCTTCTTGATTTTCAAGTCGTTATACAGTGAAAATAGTATAGGTGAAACCCCCTATGCCAAAAACTTTTGAAAAAAGTTATATTAACGCGAATTCAAGGTAAAAAATTAATGCGAGATTAAGGTTTAGCTCGACGGCCGAAGGGAAAGTCAATGTGGCATTCATGATAATTAATGTTCTCACGAAGTGAAAAACGTATAATATCGCATTAATACCACATTAATTTCGCATTAATTTTTTAATTGACCACAGATTTTCGGGATATTTATTTGAACACGGATTTACTTCTTGCTCAGCTCGTCGATCTTCTTCTTGAAACCATCGATATCTCCAATATGTTCACGTGCAAGTTTTTCCATGTTGCCCTGTTTGTCGAAGAGGACATAGAATGGATAGCCATCAAGCTTCAGATATTCAGTCACCATCTGCTGCTGATCACGAGGAAGGAGGTAATGAACATAGTTTTGCTTTGTAAGACCCAATTCTGCAATGGCACCTTTCCATGTTTCCCCTATTTCTTCCATATCTCCTCCAGCGTGGAAATAGATATAGACTATATCATAATCCTTCACAGATTCTTTCAGTTTAGGTGAGTCCTTGATAGCCTCTATGCATGGCGGACACCATGTACCCCAGACATCAAGATACACAATCTTACCCTTGTAAGGCTCAACGATCTTGTCGATAATAGCCTTACCATCGGTCAGACCTTCTACATTTGATGAAGGTGCAATAACCTTATTCACAGCCTCCTCATTCTGCTTTGCCAATTCTTCATAGTAATTATTCAGATCAATAACCTGCAGTCTGAAATAATCATCTTTGATTTCGTTGATAACAACTGATGCTCGTTCTTTATCTTTAAATCTTCTACAATCAGCAAGTTCACGACAAAGCCAGACGGCACGACCATAGTCACGCATAATCTGCTCATTTGAGAGGGAATCTATAGCAATACAATTTGACAAATAGCGATCTAACACAAATTCATCATAAACCTTCTTTATGTTTTCCTTATCGATAAACTCCTGTATCTCGCTTTTTGTACAGATCTCGTCCAATTCATGCATGAAAGCCAATAGTTTCTGACCACGAAGAGCGACAGGCTTCTCAGCGTTGCGCTTTTCCCTTTGCTGCCATTTCTTTATGAAATCATGTTCGCTATCACTATATTTAATCATTCCCTTCTCCTCTAATGACAGATACATTTTCGGCGTCTGACCATACCCTTGTCTTATTCCTCTTTCACAGGCGAAGTTTCTTAAATGCAGATATGGGCGAAAACCAGGAGCAAGAGAAAATGGCACAGTAGGATTGAAAACTGTCAATCCGTTTATGGCACTTACAAATTCATCTGTCAACGTACCATCCTTGTCGTTCATCAAGTCCTGTATTTCGGCTGCTGCCACAATTCTGTTTCTCTCATTTACATAGTCACGATAACGCCTGCTGACATTAGGATTTCTGGCTATGATATCATTCAGCAAACTCGTGGCTTTATCATAGTTAGCAAGAGACCGTTCCTTGAACTCAGTCATCCTTTTATCATAGCTATGTAATTGCCAAAACGGATTCGTCTCTATATCACATGAATTTGAAGCAAGCTCATTCTGCAATCTTGCATTCTCACCCATAAAGAGGCAACAATTATTCTTCCAGTCGTGAACCATGTAGTATTGCTTTCCTGGTTCCAACACAATATCTTTTGCAAAGAGAAGGGAAGCGAATTCTCCTGCCTCTGTGAACCTAACCGTCTGTGCGCCATTCAACTTAACAGTCATAGTGAACCGACCTAATTCGTCAGTTGTTGTATTAGCATTCTGAGGCACCCCAGTAACAAAGTTCGCAGATTTAGCTGCAATACGTATTTTACCATCGTAAACTTCCTTTGGCAAATCCTTTATCCAACCCGAAATCACAGCCTCACCATCCTTATATTCGGTACTAAACGTCGTATTATCTGCTATAGGATATGAAGGAAGCACAGAACCGAAACTTGATAGCGCGACCTTCTGTCCGTTGATTATAAACTTGCACTTGCCAGCCTTCTCCTTACCAACCTCAATAGTCACTTTTTCCTGACCGTCAGTCAACACAATATTCTTATCGTCCTTACTCTCATACTTCCAGACCTTGCTATCATATACGGCATTATCGGCATAAAGACCAAGCTGCCAATCGCCAGTCTTGTCATTACGCCAGTTGGAGTTGAAGAGCTCAGACATGTCCGCTGGCTTTCCTTCTGTAATGTTGAATATTCTAAACGCATTCTTTTCATAATCCATCCCTTCAATGAGATGGAAACGCTCTACATCAGTAGGTAATGGTTCAAAGTGGAGTGCGAATTTTACACTAAGAGTGTCAGGCCAGTACATTTCTCCCACTGGCATATCTTTTTCCTCCTCGTTTGTAGCCTTACCACTCGTAATACAATAACGCTTACCGTCAGGAGTTTTCAGAGAGGTTACCTTGCAGAAACTGAATTTAATTCCATATCGGGATTCGTAAATGAAATGTAGAACTGTCTCCTTTTCTGATAATTCCACCTTACTGACCTTCATGTCGAAATAATCGCTATAATGAAAGAATGACGTTGGGTTTTCCCACACCTTCTGTGCCCATCCGCAAGTAGCGATGAGCAACAACACTAAAGAAATAATAGATTTTTTCATACAATTTGTTTATGTCTATAGGTTAAGATTACCGTTTTATTAACTTTCCATACTATGCAATGACGCAATCTTCGAGAAACAGATTTATAGTTTTTAGTTTTTTCCTAATCTCATTTTTTCGATAGTTTGCGTAATCTGTATATCGTTTGCAAAGGTAATACTATTTTTTCAGAAACAGCAAGAAAGCACAATGTTTTTTTTTATAGTTTTTTCAACATGTTTTTTCAATATGTTTTTTTCGACATCACCCCATCTTCATTATAATTTCGCTCTTTCTTCGCTCATCCTCCGAACCAAACTCGATGAACCTCCGCTTTTTATTCGCTACAGAAGGGACTTTCATCGAGTTTGGTTCGGAATGATGGCGGAATTACATAGAAGGAAGTACTTTAACGTGAGTTCGACGAATTAGCTCTGAAAGAGCGACACCTAACAGGGTAGTGCGCAAGCGCTACCTAAAAGGTTATTTTTTAGTGAGCGCCGTAGGTGCGACACCTAATAAATATGATAGGTGTCGGTCCTTCAGACCTCATTCCCTAAATAATGTCTATATATCCAGGGCTTACGCCCTTCGCTATTAGGTGTCGCTCTTTCAGAGCTTCTTCAACCACATGCCTTTCAACAACATACGAGTTGATAAAATTCATCGAACTAGCGTTACTTTAGTTCAATAACTTTTTCTATTGAGCAGAATAACACCTTCACTATCACAAAAGAAATCTCCTCTAAAATTTGGAAATTTGAATATTTGTTTGTATTTTTGCAAGCAAATAGTAAAGTTCACAAATTATGGATGCATACGTCAGAAATACGATAAAGGAATACTTCAAAACCAAGCCTATACAAAAAGCATGGGTATTCGGTTCGTTCTCCAGAGGTGAAGAGCGTCCTGATAGTGACGTAGATATCCTTGTGAGTTTCGTGCCAGGCACAAAGATGGGGCTGTCGTATTTCGGAATGATATGCGACCTTGAAGACCTACTTCATCGTCCTGTTGACCTTGTTGTAGATGGTGATCTGTTGCCATTCGCAACAGAAAGTGCAAACAAAGATAAGATTTTAGTCTATGAGAGAACCACTAAGGGACAATGAACGCCTAAAGCATATTCTTACCGCAATCAGCAGAGTTGAAGAATATACCTACGGCTTAAGCCAAGATGAACTTAATAAAAATCTGCTTCATCTTCATGCCACAGTATATAACATTCAGATTATAGGGGAGGCTGTATATAAACTCAGCCTTGAATTTAAGGCTGCACACCCAGAGACTCCTTGGAAAATGATTGAGAAAATGCGTCATATCCTTGTGCACGACTATTACCAGATAAACAAGGACATTCTCTGGATGGTAATAACGGAAGATCTGCCTCCATTGAAAAAACAAGTAGAAACATACCTCAACCAATAACGGTGTTTCAATTGATTACCACCAACAACAAAAGGACAAGGTCAACATCGGCTTGCGCTGACATTGACCTTGTTCTTTTGTTAATCCCATTAATACAATCTGTAATTACCTTCTTAGCTAATTCCGTCGAGTTCCCCTAATCAAAACAAAGTTTTTGTTAATACAATTGTGTGACCATTTCTGTGTCACATCGCATAAATCTTACACTTATTTCCGAGTGCAAAGGTATGAAGTTTTTTCGGGTTGGGCAAGAAAATGTATTTCATAAACTTCACCATTTATACCATGCAATATTTTTTACATTCGCGCAATAGGGCAACTTTTCAATCGCAATAGTGCAGAAATACACTTATTCGTGTTGCAATTCATGTTGCATATCTGCAAACGCGCTCATTTTCAAGTTATTGAAAAAAGCAACAAAATCAAAGTAGCCACTACGAGAATCACTTCTCATAGTGGCCTTATCATAACTAAAACCTAATCATAAAAACTCAAACTTTATTTAATTTTTGAACCTAATCGCGCCTTCTTCCGTGGCATCAACGATGATTTCGCGCTCACGAACGACCTCTCCAGAGAGCAAAGATTTACTCAGTGCATTGAGTACATCGCGCTGTATTGCCCTCTTTACAGGTCGTGCTCCGAACTCAGGATCGAAGCCTGCCTGAGCGAGTGCTTCAACGGCCTTGTCGGTTACAGAGAGTTTGAAGCCTTGCTGCTCCAGCATCTTACTTACGCTGTTCATCTGCAAGCGAACAACACCTGCTATTTCCTGCTTGCTAAGAGGTGTGAACATTATCGTCTCGTCAATACGGTTAAGGAACTCTGGACGGATGGTCTGCTTCAGCAAGGCAGAGATACGACCATAGAGAGCCTCAGACTGACTTGCATTGAGAGCGCCACCATTCTTGCTGATCTCCTCCTGAATGAGGTGACTACCAAGGTTGCTCGTCATGATGATGATGGTGTTACGGAAGTTGACGGTACGACCTTTAGAGTCGGTCAAACGACCATCGTCAAGCACCTGAAGCAGGATGTTGAACACATCAGGATGCGCTTTCTCTATCTCATCGAAGAGCACTACAGAGTATGGTTTTCTGCGAACAGCTTCGGTGAGCTGACCACCCTCATCATAGCCTACATATCCCGGAGGCGCACCGATGAGTCGGGTGACGCTGAATTTCTCCTGATACTCGCTCATATCAATTCGAGTCATCATAGTCTCATCGTTGAAGAGATAGTCGGCAAGTGCCTTGGCAAGCTCAGTCTTACCCACACCTGTTGTTCCGAGGAAGATGAAACTTGCAATTGGACGCTTTGGATCCTGAAGTCCTGCACGTGAACGGCGAACGGCATCGCTAACGGCAGAGATAGCCTCCTCCTGACCTATGACACGCTTATGAAGCTCATCCTCAAGATGCAGAAGCTTCTCACGCTCGCTCTGGAGCATACGAGAGACAGGTATGCCCGTCCAACGGCTTACTACCTCCGCAATGTCATCCTCAGTAACCTCCTCCTTTACCATAGCCTCTGCGCCCTGTGCGGAATGGAGTTGTGACTGTATAGCCACGATCTCATCCTCAAGAGCCTTTAGCCTGCCATAGCGAATCTCAGCCACCTTACCATAGTTGCCCTCACGCTCGGCACGCTCAGCCTCGAACTTCAGTTGCTCTATCTGCTGCTTGTTCTGCTGAATCTTATTGACGAGTTCCTTCTCGCTCTGCCACTTAGACTTATACTGGCTCACCTCCTCCTGAAGGTCGGCTATTTCCTTATTGAGCTGCGCGAGCTTATCCTCGTCATTCTCACGCTTGATAGCCTCACGCTCGATTTCAAGCTGTGCAAGACGACGGGTCTTCTCGTCAAGTTCCTCTGGCAGAGAGTCGCGCTCCATACGAAGCTTGGCTGCAGCCTCGTCCATAAGGTCGATTGCCTTATCAGGAAGGAAACGATCGGAAATATAACGCTCAGAGAGCTTCACGGCTGCAATGCAGGCATCATCCTGAATACGAACACGATGATGGTTCTCATAGCGCTCCTTCAAGCCACGCAGGATTGATATTGCACTCATCTCGTCTGGCTCATCCACCATGACGGTCTGGAAACGACGCTCCAGAGCCTTATCCTTCTCAAAGTATTTCTGATACTCGTTGAGGGTTGTAGCACCTATTGCACGGAGTTCTCCACGAGCAAGTGCAGGTTTTAGGATATTAGCAGCATCCATAGCACCCTCACCGCCACCAGCACCTACGAGAGTGTGTATTTCATCGATGAAGAGAATGATACGACCATCAGCTCCAGTCACTTCTGAGATGACGCTCTTCAGACGCTCCTCAAACTCACCCTTATACTTCGCTCCGGCTACGAGAGCACCCATATCCAGAGAATAGAGCATCTTATCCTTCAGATTCTCAGGCACATCACCACGCACTATACGCTGTGCCAACCCCTCCACGATGGCGGTCTTACCTGTACCAGGCTCACCTATTAATATGGGGTTGTTCTTGGTACGGCGAGACAAGATCTGGAGCACACGACGAATCTCATCATCACGACCAATCACAGGGTCGAGCTTTCCTGCACGGGCATCAGCCACAAGGTTCTTGGCGTATTTCTCCAAAGAACGGTAGTTGTCGTCAGCCGACTGTGACTGCACGTTCTTGCCCTGACGCAATTCCTTGATAGCAGAGACGACGTTTTGTCGGGTCAGCCCAGCATCCTTCAGTATTCGGCTTGCCGTACTGTTCACCTCTACGAGGGCAAGGAACAGGGTTTCCACGCTAACGAACTCATCGCCCATCTCCTGAGCAAGAGCCTCCGCACGAGTAAACACCTGATTGCTATCGTTTGACAGATAAGGCTGACCATTGCCGCCAGAAACCTTTGGTAAATGGTTTATCTCACTCTCCACCACTTGTGAAATATGCTGTGGATTAACGCCCTGCTTCTGCATCAGGAAACCTGCTACATCCTGTGCTTTCTGCATGATAGCACGAAGAATGTGAACTGGTTCAATGGTCTGTTGACCACTACGTTGTGCACCATTAACGGCTTCTTGAACCGTTTGTTGTGCTTTGATTGTAAACTTTTCGAAATTCATATTAACCTCCCTTTTATATTTACTATTTTACTATTTACAATTTACTATTTATTTACCATTTTTTGAGAATTTACTATTTTTCGTTCTCATAATCCCCATTATCATTTATTGTACCAAGTGCATTTTATGCGTCATTTTGACAGAACAAGACCGATTTTATGCGTCATTTTGTCAAGAAACATCATTTGCAACACCGTTGCACCGACATTTTTATACCTTTGCAATCAGAAAATTAATCATCAATTACTCGAACCCCTGTAATTAGAAAGAGTAACTACTCCCCTCCCTCTTATGGGAGGGGTCGGGGGTGGGTCCTTATGGAACAAATTCTTCATCTCATCAATGAAATGTCTCCTTTCCTATTATTAGGATTCCTCCTTGCAGGACTTATGCACGCATTCATCCCAGGGCAGATCTACAGTCGTTATCTCGCCAAGCCATCGTTCAGCAGCGTATTCTACGCCGCCCTCTTCGGCGTTCCCCTACCCCTCTGCTCTTGCGGAGTGATTCCAACGGCAATGTCGCTCCGTCGTGAAGGCGCAAGCAAGGGTGCTGTGGCTTCTTTCCTCATAGCAACGCCTCAGACTGGTGTAGATTCTATCATAGCCACCTACTCCCTCATGGGATTGCCATTTGCCATCGTCAGACCATTTATAGCATTCCTTACGGCATTGTTCGGAGGGCAGATGGTGAATGCGGTGGATAGACCCACCCAAGCCCTCCCCAAGGGAGGGATGTTTGATAGTACTTCCAATCACGAAAGAGTGGTAGAGGCAGGATGCGGATGTGGGCATGATCACGAACATCATCATCATGGATTTTGGGCTAAGCTAAAAGAAGCCCTCTCCTACGCTTTCCTTGAAATGATGGAGGACATAGGTAAATGGCTGATGGTAGGCTTGATTGTCGCAGGTCTTATCACCGTACTCGTGCCAGACTCATTCTTCGAGGTATTCAAGGATAACTCTCTGGCAAGTATGCTGCTCGTGCTCTGCTTCTCTATCCCTATGTACCTATGCGCCACAGGAAGCATTCCTATCGCTGTGGCTCTGATGCTAAAGGGCTTAACACCTGGTGCAGCTTTAGTTCTGCTTATGGCTGGTCCTGCCTGCAACATGGCAAGCATACTCGTCATTAATAAGGTAATGGGCAGAAAAACCCTCATAACGTATCTTGCAAGCATCATCATAGGTGCAGTAGGCTTCGGTCTCGCCATCGACCACCTATTGCCTCGCGAATGGTTCATACCTACCATCGCACCATCGGCAGAATGCTGTCACGAAGAGACACCGCTCTTCTACTGGATCTGTACAGGCATACTTGTACTTCTGCTCATCAATGCGGCTTGGCATCACTATCACGGTGGTCATCATCACCACCATTGCCATTGTCACGACACAGAAACATGCGATTCACCAATAAATACATACGATATGGAAATAACTATAAAAGGCATGAACTGCAACCATTGTCGCGCTAATGCGGAAAAAGCTATCCTCGCGTGCCAAGGCGTGACTTCGGCAAGTGTTGACCTCGCCTCTGGCAAGGCACAGATTAACGGCAATGCAGACATTAGCAGCATACGCTCAGCCGTGGAGGCACTTGGATTTACCGTAGAAAGTTAATGAGGATTTTTCCCTATCTGTAATTTTCACGAGGCATACACCCTTTGTCGGATTTTTTATAAAACACAAAGACGCAGAGTTTTTTTGAATACGGAAAACAGAGGACACTTCGCTTATTCCGTATCATTCGTGTTCAAGAACAATCTCTGCGTCTTTGCGTCTCTGCGTTTTTTATTATTGAGACACAAAGAACATAATTGATTTTTTGTGTTAAAAACAAGTTTTTTCTCCTTATCGCTCAAAAAAATCGGCTAAAACGGCTTTAAAACCCCATAACCGCCTAAAAATCAAGAAAAAACATAAAAATCCTCGATTTTTTCTTGCACATTACGATAAAATTGTGTAATTTTGCACTCAAAGGAAAGGAATCTTACACTATATCAAGTATTTAAGTTGTAAAATTTTAGACCTTAAATTACAAAAAGCACTATTGCGTAACAATTAATTATTTTAGAAAATGATGAGCAAGACGTATTCTATTTTTACAACGCTGTCTCTGTTTTTGGCAGTAAGCATATTGTCACTCTTGGTATGGATCAAGAGAATATAAAACATAAACACCGATCCAGAACGGAATCTATTCTGTAAGGGGGTAGAAAAAATGACGACAGCAACCTTTTTAGTCCAAGCCATACCAATGGCACAGTAGAGAAAACATATAGCCAGCGTCGCTACGTGCGGCGCTATTTTTGGGGGGGGAATCCCAAATGTCTGTGGCTATAATTTTCAACAGATTACACGAATTTACACAGATGTTTCGACATCTAAAAGAATTCGTGATAATCATGTTGTCTTTGGGCGAATTCTCTCTGCGCCTCTACGTTTTTATAAAATAGCCACGAAAGCATACAAAGTCACAATACATTTTTGAGGTAAAAACAGATTTACCGCCCCAAACCACACAAAAAAGCTCATACCCATTTCAGACATAAGCTTTTTTGTCGCAAAAACGCCCTTGCCTCTTCACTTTTCCTCCGTAGATACTCCATCGATTCTCCATCGATACTCCATCGATAGTCCATCGTTTCGATGGAGAAGCGATGGACATGCGATGGAGATACTTCGGAGGAAGAGCGGGAAAAAAAGAAGGGGAAGGGAATTGTAAATGATAATCAACATATACCCGATAGCGCCCCGAAAGGTCAATGAGCCATTAGTCCAGGTCACCGCCCTGGGGAAATTGAAGGGATAGATAACGCCCTGTAAGGGCAAAAGCTCAATTCTGAATCAATGCTTTTGCCCTTACAGGGCGAAATTTCAAAATTCCATATACCTAGGGCGATGCCCTAGGCTGTTAGCATGTTAGCCTTTGGCTTTCCCTTCGGCCGCCGACCTCTTCGACGTTCAGGCTGCCTATCGGGTAAATACGGAGAATCATCTTAAAATAATTGCTTTCCTGAAAATCATCTCAGCGAATCAAAATCAATTTCTTCGTAGTCAAGCCCCTCAGGTACATCTTCGCTACAAACTGTTATAAGGTCAAAATTTTGAATCTCTTTGTCATTAGTCCAAAGACTATATTCCGTTTTTTTGCCTTCAACTGTACTTGTCATAATATATGCGCCTTTGAGCTTGGAGCAATGTTGGATAGACACATGTTTGTCATTATCATTGATGTCCTTTGTTTTATAAGTCCAACCACTACCGTCCAGTTTTCTAAATTCCCAGAACAAACGTGGAGCAATCTCCATGGTGTAATACACTAATAATTTATCCGTAAACTCAATGACAGTTGGTTCATCAATACTATAATAAAAGTTTCCATCTATTTTTACAAGGTTAAACCAAACTCTCGGGAATTCTCCCAGCTGTTGTCGTTTGGCATTTGGACATTGTTTTATGAAGTTATTCAATAATTCTTTACTTGTTATTTCATCACTACCACGCCAAGGACTAATATTCTCAAGCGTTTCACGATAGCCACTATGCGAACGTGGAATTATACACTCAGATATCACATAAGTATTAAATCGCTTTGTGGAATCATCACGACAATAGCTATACTGACGATAGAGAAAAGTAGTATCGTGTTCCACAAATTTTTCATGAGTGGTATACCATTTGCTATTTTTCTCATTATATACGAGTGGTATTTTCACCACTTTGCCATTATCCACTTTAATACTCATGGTATCAGGAAAGACATCTGTATTCTGAGCCATAACATTGGCACAGATGATTAGAAAAAACAGTAATGCAAAGAATCTTGTCATGTTGTATAGATTTGCTTATTTCGGTTGCAAATGTAAGTAATATTTTTGAAATCACAAAATAATCATGCGAAAAAGAAAGCTGAGATTGCGAATCGCAACCTCAGCTTTTTATTTTCATTCCGAAACAAGTCCTAATTCCTTCGCCTTCTCGTTGAGAAGGGCAAGGAGAGGCTCTCGTTCGTTCTCTACTTTATTGTCGAGAACGGCATCCTTGAGATATTGCTTCAAGATTCCGACTTCACGCGATGGTTTGAGATTATACATTTCCATAATCTCGTTACCGTCAATAACAGGTTGGAGAAGTCGCTTGAAATCCTTTTCCTTTAAGTCCTCAATCTTCTGGCGCACAAGCTGATAGTTGTCAAGGAACTTTTGCTTTCTCTGTTGGTTCTTACTGGTTATATCAGCCTCGCAAAGTGCCATGAGAGCATCAATATCATCACCTGCATCATTCACCATACGACGGACTGCAGAGTCGGTCACTATATCATCAGCAATAGCAATAGGACGCATGTGCAGTTCCACAAGCTTTTGCACGAACTTCATCTTTGCGTCCATCGGAAGCTTCATCCTTCGGAAGATACCAGGAATCATCTTTGCACCGATAATGTTGTGGGCATGGAATGTCCACCCCTGAACAGAATCCCAACGCTTGCTCTTTGGTTTGCCTATATCGTGGAGAAGGGCAGCCCAGCGGAGCCATAATTGGGTGTTTGGTGATGGGTATTGGGTGTTGGAGGTTTGCGAAATTAGATTCTCCAGAACTTCGAGAGTGTGATAGAAATTATTCTTATGCGCACGACCATTCTTTGTCTCGACCAGATCCATCTGCGACAATTCGGGGAAGATAATAGCAAGAAGACCTGAGCGTTGCAGATCAACAAAGCCACGGCTTGGGTGCTTGGTCATGAGAATCTTGTTGAGTTCTTCCGCAATACGCTCTCCGCTAATTATTTTGATACGTTCGGCATTACGTTCAAGAGCCTCGAAGGTCTCGTCTTCGATAAGGAAGTTGAAGCGTGTGGCAAAGCGGATGCAACGGAGCATACGCAATGGATCGTCGGAGAAGGTAATGTCAGGATCGAGAGGTGTACGGATAATGCCATCATACAGGTCATCGATTCCTCCGAATGGGTCAACAAGTTCGCCAAAGCGGTTCTTGTTCAGACAGATAGCCATAGCGTTGATGGTGAAATCACGACGATTCTGGTCGTCTTCAAGAGTGCCATCCTCAACGATAGGCTTTCGGGAATCTCGTTGATAGCTTTCCTTACGGGCGCCTACGAATTCGATTTCGAGACCCAGACCCTCTAAATTCCCCTTAAAGGGGGACTTGGTACCGCCGCCTTCCTCCCCCTTCCCCATTACGGGGGAAGGATAGGGGTTAGGGGTCGCGCCATAAACCTTAACCTGTGCCGTTCCGAAGTTCTTAAATACGGAGAGTGAGGCTTTCTTGCCGAGCATCTTCTTCAGACGCTTGGCAACAGCAATTCCTGGGGTTGGCAATCCATCAGGAGCAACCACCACGCAATCAATATCATCCGACGGTTTTTCGAGGAAGATATCACGTACATACCCTCCCACTACGTAGCACTCAAGACCAAGGCTATCAGCAGCCTCAGAAATCAAGTGAAAAATATCCTTGTCAAGTATTTGCGCCAGTTCGGCGTCAGTATAATCCTTCATTCTAAGTTTACGTTGATGGATGAAGGGTGATGGGATGATGGGTGAAGGGTGAGGTAGAAGGATGAGAGTTTATTACTGTCAAACCCTATTCCTTATTCTTTCCAACCTTATTCCCCAGCGATCCTTATTCCCAACAATCCTTATTCCTTACTCCACCAAACCCTATTCCATATATTTCTGCCTGCAAAATTACAAAAAAAGAATGACAATTTCGGATGTTTGTGATTTTTTTAGTATTTTTGCACCATGAAAATACGTAAAAACATAGCAATGGCACAATTACAAGCACTAAGTTTGGCTATTTGTGTAACATTTGGCGCGGCTCTTCTCACTGGCTGCGAAAAGAACCCAGAGGCAAAACAACTGCTCAGGGAAATACAGACTGACTATGAAGCCGGCAACTATCAGCGCGTGATGTTTTCTATCGACTCACTACGTCACGGCTACCCAGATGCGGTAGAGGAGCGCAGAGAGGCTCTGAAGATTTATCAGGAGGCATCGCTGAAACTCGCACAGGAAAATCTAGCCCAAGTAGATTCCGCACTACAGGCTGCCATAAGGCAGTTTGACGAGATGAAACCACAGGTAGAGGCACATCGCAAAGCGTGCGTGGCTACTCAGGATGAACTACAGCAATTCAACGAATTAAGAGCGCGTCGCGACTCACTTCAGGGTGTGTTCAATCTTGAGTGCGCCAAGATAAAGTATATTCATAAACGTCAAAAAGAGTTGACAAATGATAAATGACCTTTGCGAATTGGCATTTTCAGTGGCTTTTTCTTTGAAATCTCGCTAAAAATGACTAACTTTGCACCGCGATATTTTAAATAAAAATTAAAAAGGAGAAAGGAAAAAGTATGATTACCATGTATAGCGGAAAGGCTGTCGGGGAAATACTAACCATACTTTTTACTGCTTAATTTTTATTTTTTAATTTTTGAAAAAAAATGACAACAGAGGAAGAATTCAGAAGCGCGCTAAAAGAGTGTCGCGATATCTTTACCGCAAAACTTGGGGACTATAGTGCCTCTTGGCGTATTCTCCGTCCATCGTCTCTTACCGACCAGCTCTTCATCAAGGCAAAGCGCATCCGCCAACTTGAAACAGGTGAGGTGGCAATGGTAGAGGAAGGCATTCGTCCGGAGATTATGGCATTGGTGAACTATGGCATCATCGGACTGATACAGTTGCAGGAAGGCTATGTTGACGAGCCAGACATCGACAAGGAGCGTGCCATTGAGCTTTACGACCACTTTGCGGAAGAAACATTGCAGCTCATGATACGTAAGAACCACGACTATGCCGAGGCATGGCGCGGTATGCGCGTGACGAGCTATACCGACTTCATCCTCACTAAGATAAACAGGGTTAAAGAGATTGAGGATAACCAGGGTAAGGTGAGCGTGTCGGAAGGCATCGACTCAAACTATATGGATATAATCAACTACGCTGTGTTCGGTCTCATAAAAACGAAAGATGAAAAGTGAGGAGCCAAGGAATGAAGAGAGTAGCAGCCCAAGGTTTTCACTTTCCATTCTTCATTCCACATTCATCAACATAGCCCGCGTCATACTCGCCCTTACATTCATCTTCTCTGGATATGTGAAGGCAGTAGATCCGATAGGGACGCAATACAAGCTACAGGACTATGCCGAGGCATTAGGCGTGTTGCAGTATGCACCCGACTGGCTGACGCTCTCCACCTCAGTGGCTCTGTCGGCAATGGAGTTCTCGCTTGGCGTGTTTCTTCTTTTTGCCATGCTTAGAGGATTGGTCACCCGTGTGGTGCTTATCTTCATGGTGGTGATGACATTGATGACAGTATGGATCTGGTTGGCAGATCCCGTGAGCGACTGTGGATGCTTCGGTGATGCTATACGTCTAAGCAACGGCGAGACGCTTCTGAAGAACATCATACTACTTGCACTTGCCTTTGTGGTAATGAAGTGGCCGTCGAAGATGCCACGATTCGTGACGCTCAGCAACCAATGGATTGTGTTCCACTACACATTCCTCTTCATTCTCGCCACATCAGTATGGAGCCTGTACGACCTCCCGATATTCGATTTCCGTCCATATCACATTGGTGCAAACATACCAAAGGGTATGGAAATGCCAGAGGGGGTGAAGGCTCCGGAGTTTGAAACGACCTTTATTCTTGAGAAAAATGGGATTCAGAAGGAATTTACATTGGAAGAATACCCTGATTCCACCTGGACCTTCGTTGACTCAAAGACAAAGCAGATAAGCGAGGGCTATGTTCCGCCTATTCACGATTTCACAATCACCGATATGCAGACAGGCGACGACCTGACCGAGACAATCAACAAGGGGTATGTCTTTCTGCTTATCTCTCCGCATCTTGAACAGGCAGATGATATCAATTTTGGCAACATAGACATGATCTATGAATATGCCGTTGAGAATCACTACAAGTTCTATTGCCTCACGGCAAGCGGCAATTCAGCAATAGCACGCTGGAAGGACATGACTGGAGCGGAATATCCGTTCTACAGCACGGACGAGACGACGCTGAAGACCATCATCAGAAGCAATCCGGGATTGCTGCTACTGAAAGACGGTACGGTAATTGGCAAATGGAGCCACAACCGTCTGCCAGCCGACGAGATGATCAAGCAGCCGCTGAAGAAGTCGGAGTTCGGCTACATGCCAGAGGACGGAATAGGCAAGCGAATAGCATTGATACTGCTTTGGTACGTACTGCCACTTGCACTACTCACCATCGCCGACCGACTATGGATGTGGTCAAGGTGGCTATCAAGAAAAGAACTTAAAGAATCCAACAGGATATATAAACTTATTAAAAAACAAAACAAAAATGAGAAAGAAAATCGTAGCAGGTAACTGGAAAATGAACAAGAACCTGCAGGAGGGCGTTGCTCTCGCTAAGGAACTCACTGAAGTAGTTAAGAACCCTAACTGTGAGGTTATCATCGGTACTCCATTCATCCACCTCGCAAGCGTTGCTGACGTAATCAAGGGTAGCTGCATCAAGCTCTCTGCTGAGAACTGCGCAGACAAGGCTTCTGGTGCTTACACAGGTGAGGTTTCTGCTGAGATGGTTAAGTCAACAGGTGCAGAG
>CACYXI010000071.1 GCA_902778265.1 uncultured Bacteroidales bacterium
CGTATCAGGCTGTCCTGCACGCGTATCAGGCTGTCCTGTGTCTGTATCAGGCTGTCTCGTGGCGCCCTGAGACGTTCTTCGCAGACTTGGAGGCTTTGTCGCCTTGCAAGTGTGGTGCAAGGCGAACGCAGAGCCGAGCTCGCTCGAGCTATGCTGAGCCGAAGCCCACATTCGCAGTTGCATCTCAAATGCGACTGCAAAGTTAGTAAGTTTCGAAAGGGTGCTGTCCGTTTCCGTCCGTCTTCGGCAGTTTCTGTCCGTCAATGGCAGTTTCTGTCCGTTTCTGTCCGTTTCCGTCCGTTTTCTCAGACATCGATGCAGAACGTTTCCACCATGAATTGTACGATTTTCGGCGGCAGCAGCTTCATTCTTCTATGCCACCCCATCTTGTTGAGTTTCTTTTCGTAGGGCTTGCACCATCTGTTGAGTGTTTTCACGCTCACACCAGCCTCGCGGGCCAGCTCTGATTTCAGCATTGATTTCATTCTGCATTTTCGTTCTTCTTTTTTAGGTATTCCTTGTAGCTGACCGCCTTTTTCTTGTTTTCTTCCAACTGCTGGAACAGCTTCTCGTTGGCATCGTCACGCTCAATGGCGGTTTGCTGCTGCTTGGCACTGTCCGCCTCCTTGCTTTTGACCTTCTTCGCTTTCTCCAGACGGAGGGCGGCGGCGGTGTTGTCTGACGTGTATTTGTTATTCATCCATCGTTTCAGGCGCCGTTCGGTGCTCCAGTGTCGCTCGTCCTCGTAGCGCATCCGTCCCGTTTTCGGATTCTCTTCACTCCAGTAGTTGTAGAAATCGCTAAGCCGTTTAACGTCATACTCTCCGACAAACTCCAAACACTCTTGATGAAAATTCTCGCGGCGTGCCGCAATAAATAAAATTTTCTGGTCTTTTACCTGCCCTTCTTTTACTTTAATAGGGGGTGTGGGGGGAATTTTTCTTTTTCTTCCCTTCCTTTTTCCCTCTTTTAAATTGCATTTTGTCACAAAAAAAGGCGACAACTCAGTCTGTATACGTCCAATCAGAGCACGCTGCTCGTCGGTCATCAAGTGGAACATGGTGGCAGCGGTGTAAAGGCGATGCAGGAGCTGACGTAGCAGCTCCTTATCACCTTTGCAGAATCCGTTGATTTCCAACACTTGATCAACGTAACGTTCTATAGCATCAATTTGCATCATGGCCATCCTGCTGGTCGTCGTCTTTCTCGACCAACTTTGCGAACAGATTGCTGAGAAACTCTCTGACGTCCTTGCTAAGGGGGCCACTCTCGCGCCCCATCAGACCTGCCTTGCGCAGGAAGTCGTAGACGTGGTAGTTGCACTTCCAGAACACCATGCGCAGGCGGTAGTCCATCTGCTGTACGATGTCCAGCGCGATGAGGTGGTTTAGCACGCTGTCGAGCACCACTATGCGCTCTCCCTTGTTCATGTCGGCAAAAGCCTCTCGCAGCTTCTGCTCCAATTCCTTCTTATTATTCATAATTGTAAACAAATTTCAAATAATATACTACAACTTTTTTGTTCTTAACGACAACATTTTATATTTTAAAGACAACTTGGACATTGCAACGCCACACTCTGCTTGCAGAGAACTTAAACAACTTTTTTTCTGCAAGCAGAAAATTACTGCGCTTAACTTCGAACTCCGTAGACGCGGTTGCGTCGTAGGCTAATATTAATGTTGTCCAAAGTTGTCCAAGTTGTCTTTTATAAAAAATATCCCTATTGTCTTTCACTCGAAGAATCGGTTAAACTCCCACTGGCGGCGCTTGACGAGCCCGGGCAACTGTTTGCCACCAGCATACACCCAGCGCATCCACTCCTTGCGAATCACCTCCTTGGGCTTGCCCAACATGATGCAGCGTCGGAGGGTCGAATACTGCCAGCGCTTGATGCCGAGGTTGAAGACGAACGACACCACCGCGTCTAGCTGTTGAGGTGCCATATTGAGCACCTCCGAGTCGTGTAGTGCCATGAGTTGCCGCTCCACATGCTCGATGTCTTCCTTCAACATGTCCTCGGCATACTGCTGCGAAATCTTGTCGCCCTCGCGAACACCATACGTATGGCCGTAGCCGATTGTCCAGACGCCTGCCGCGTCCTGATAGGCCTGCAAACGGCAGCCCTCAAACTCCTTAATCTTCTCAAATGCTAATTTTGTAATGTACATAGTTATAATGCTTAATTCATAATGCATAATGCTTAATTATCTCTGCGGTTCAAAGCTCCCCTCCTTTTAGGGAGGGGTTGGGGGTAGGCTTATACCTCTTTCCACACGCTATCGCCCAATAGAATGCCTCATAGGGATTGCAGAAGGAATATTGATGTCCTTGTATCATACTCTGATATTTACATCCATGTTTTCTAACCCCTGCCACACCAGTGACCTTGTTAGGCCTCCACGGTAGGAGCGTGTTCAGATTGTTGCTTGACTGGCTCACTTCACGCAAGTTCTTGATATGGTTGTCTAGCTTGTCACCATTGATATGGTCAATGGTCAGCGTCGGCAGTTGGTCTTTGCACAGTGTCCAAACGACGCGTTGAAACGGTGTTGAATAACTCCCTCCTTTATAAGTTATAGTCATTTTTGAATAGCCGTTGTTCATCCTGTCACCTTGCACTCTCCTTCCCGTCCGCCGGTTGAAGATGCGGCCATCCTCATATCTGTACGTTTTTTTGAGGTAAGCGAGCAGCTCGGGCCGCTCGCTTTCAGGTATTCCTATCTGGTTCATACAAATTCTATCAAGTCCCTAAACACATACTTTTTCAGGTCGCTCTCCGTGGCAAAGGCCTGCTCTTCGTCCACTGATGCCAAACCAAATCCCAGGTTATACGAGATACTCACATTGTCGTTATAGACATGGACAAAGATGCCCTTTACTACCGAACACGCTGCCTTCTTGTTGCTATCGATGAAATATACCTTGTCACCGATATTGAATTTGTTGTTTACTTGTATCATTTTAATTCTTTCTTAACTCTTAATTCTTAATTCTTAACTAGTCACTCTTCCTCCACGCTGAATTCGTCGTCGTCCCAGTCCGAGCACTCTTCCAGCAGTTTCGGAATATATACGCCCGCATAGCTTCGCTGTCCGTCGTTGACCAGCTGTTGCAATACCTTACAGCAAGCCTCCAGTGCTTGGCGTAGCGTCCGCCACTCGTTCAGGTAGTCCTCTTTCAAGTCGCCATGCTCCATATACTGTTCGTGCGTATAGCCGCCATCGCAGTCTACTTCCCATTCATCTACGAGGTGTGCATCGCTCGACTCCAGCACCATACCTTTCACCATCACCGACCTGACGAGGACATCTATTTCTGCACCACGCACCTCATTGTACGGTGCATTGGGGTCGTTAGCAGCCCCAGGGGGATAATTATCTTTCATAATGCTTAATTCATAATGCTTAATGCTTAATGTTTAATGTTTAATGCTTAATGCTTAATGCTTAACCCTTAACCATTAACCTTGAACCATGAATCGCATTGACTATTGTTGCCGCCTTAATTTTGATGAGTCTCGACGCCTTGAACGTGCGGAAGCCACCTTCCTCCAAGTCCCAGTAGACGAAACACTCCGTCAGCCACTTGTCCGCTTGCTTCGGTGCCGGTGTTCCTTTGCACTTGTAATCGTCGAAGTTCTTCGATATACCCTTGCACAGCGTGCCGCAGGCCTCACGTACGGTGCCATCCAGTTTCTTGTAGTCAAACCATACGCGCCCAGTGCCCAACCGGGTCAGCAGTTCACGGTTCAGGTGAGCCAACTCCAGCGCCCGCTTCTTGTCCATGTTGTACTTTTGGCGCAGATATGCCGCCAAGTCCATTGTCCAGCTACACAGCAACCGCTGCATCTCTTTAATTAATGTTTAATGTTTAATGTTCAATGGATTGAGTTGGCCAACTTTCCACGTGCAAAGATAGGCACAAAAAAATAACGACAGAAAAAATAAAATGCCGATTTCTAAAGCCAGAAACCTTTAGAAACCTTTAGAAACCTTTTGAAACTTTTAGAAACCAAGTTTCAGAAACTTTTTGCTTAGAAACGTACCTTATTTTGCACAAAAAAAAGAGAGTCAATAGACTCTCCTGTTCCAATTTTGTCTTGACTTAGGGTATAATCCTGCATCGTAGAGAATAGCCCACAAATCCCCCTTTCTGCTATTCCCGTAGTCAGAGATACGCCTTTCCTTCACCCATCTGTTCACCAAATCAGTTATATCGTTGGGTGCCATACCTTTAATCATTTCCAAGAATATCCGCACATTCTCTTTATTATTATAGAAGATAGGTAGTAGGCTTTGCTCCCCTCCTTTCAAAGAGGGGCCAGTAGTAGGCTCCATATCCTTATGAATCATTGTCAGTTGCACATCATATTCAAATAGAGCAATACGCTGCTCTTGCGTCAGTTCGCCAAAATGCTGAAACATATATTTTCGCAGTTTCTGGTAGTCTATCACAAAGCGCTCGTTCTCCCAGTGTGAGTAGCGGCGCAACTTCGCACACTCAGCCCTGAACCATTGAGGAACTTCCATGCCGTATCTCAGTTTTTGCTGAACCTTCTCCAAATCCACCTTCTCCAGCTCTCCGTCTGTGGGCATTTGGTCATATTGCAACACACCCATCATCAGCATGTCGGCAGTCAGCTGCACTTGATATTCCAGTAACCGCTCTTTAGTTACCTCGGGCAACTGTGCTTTCCATAGTTCGTATTTTGATATCCTTCTCTTGCCGTATGCCGTCCTCAGCTTTTTGAAAAACGTTGCTGCATACTCATCATCCACATTCACAATCTTCAGCATCAGCTCGTTCAGCAGCTCCACCATCTGCTCCACCTTCTCCCGCAACATCTTGCCTGTCGCTTGGGGCAAGTCTTTAAATAGTTTGCTCTTCAGCCAATACGCTGGCTGCGTCATCGTCTTGTAGTTGGCCAGTAGCACATTCCTTGCCGTCAGCCTCGTCTTGCTCACCAGCAGCTTCCGCAGCTTGCTGTTAATCTCGTCCACCAGATTCTCTGTGCATACACCCTGAAAACTCGTTATATTGGCATCCTTAAGGTTCATGGCATCATACGTCTCCAGCATATTCTCCAGTAAGACCAGTTGATTCAGTTTAGCCATACGCCCACCCCTCCTTTCTCGTCTTGCGCAGCATCATACTCGTTTTCTTTTCTGGTTTCCTGCAGTTGGTCTGATACAGACCACTTCATTGTTTTTGGTTCCATGATTTTGTTTAGTTTAACAGGTTTGTTATTATGTTGATAAAAAAGAGCGTGGGACACCAACAGTAACAACAAACGTCTCAGGAACAACCACGATCCTCGCCATATTGTTGAATACCACCAATGCCCACGCCTATAGCGTGAGCTCTTGGCAGCCTTCGTTTCTGGCGGTTCGTTTCTTGTTGTGGTTGTTTCGAGACGTTCCGAAAACGCTAAGCTACTCTTTATTTCCGCAATGTTATTTCGAGGTGCGAAGATACGAATAATATCTTACAACACCAAATATTTTTTGATGTTTTTAATTACTTAGTTAATGAAACAGATACTGGTACCTTGTTTCACAAGGGAGGAGTCAAGGGCTACATCGTCGAGGAGACTGGCGAGTTCGTGCCCGTCGACCAGTTCGAGGACGACGAGAAGTACGATGATGCCTACATCTTCAACACCTACATAAACGTCTGAACTCCCATGTTCTTCACTATAATAGAGTACATTCATTATTTGCCGAGGTGGTATGTCGGAATTTCCGACATACCACTCTACCCTACCCACAATTGGCAATTCTCAAATTTGGGCTGATTCTTTCAAAAAAAACTTGAAATTATTTTGCTAGAATCCAAATATTTTGTAATTTTGTAGACAATAACTGGAAATTATGAATATGAAACGAACCCTCCCAAAGAGTCAATGATGAGTATTTTCTCATATTTAAGCAACTTTCGCCAAGAAGAGCCAGAGTACATTACACGATATCTTCACGGTGAACAAATCACGTTCAAAGACATCATGTCTTCGAGAGTAGGCTATTATGTAAACATATACTACTGGCTTTTTAGGAAAGAGTATTCAAAGGCCCCTTGGCTTTTTATTCTTAACGAGCGATATAAAGGAACCATCTTTGAACGAGACATCGAAAGGAGCCGTTGCTATCCACGATTTGTCATGTTTGCCTCCCAGAATAGTATTTGGAAGGGATATGAAAAAGAAAAAGATGTACGCCCTGTATTTGGAGAGTTCAGGAGAAGGCGCGACTTATACAAGTTAGATTCAGATTGGGAAACAGAACAATAAAATCAATAACGATATGGCAAGAATATACGACAATATCGACATGAAGTTTGAGGATGGTCTCAAAGGTGTCATGTCTGACGACAAAGTACTGAGAGTAGATTTCTGTGTAGGTTACTTCAATTTACGAGGGTGGAGTCTCATCGTTGATCAAATTGACAATCTACCGGGTGAAGATATTTATGAAGGTGAAGACCGAAAACACAGAATATGTAGATTACTTGTCGGTATGCATCGGCCATCTGACGACCTGGTAAAACAGATGTATTCAGCTAAGAAACAAGCTTTACCTGATGACAAATATGTCAACGAATGTAAGTTAAAGATTGCCAAACAATTTCGTGATCAATTGCTATTAGGCCTACCCACCAATCAAGACAAGTGGACACTTACTCGGCTCTGTGCCCAACTTAAAGAAGATAAAGTTTGTGTGAAACTTTATCTTCGCGAGCCTCTACATGCCAAACTCTATGTAGCACATAGCCCCGATAATTTCCAAAACCCAAGATTTGCCATCATGGGTAGTAGTAACCTTACACTCCCCGGACTAACAAAGCAAGGTGAGTTAAATGCTGATTTCGCAGACTTCCATGATGCAAAGACCCTTTCTGAATGGTTTGATGATCGCTGGAACGACCGATTTTCTATCGATATAACAAAAGAATTGATAGATGTTCTTGAAAACAGCTGGGCAGGCGAGAATCTTATCCCACCATATTATATTTACTTGAAGACGGCTTATTATCTCAGTCAGGATGCCCGCTCTGGCATAAACAGTTATGAGCTGAATTCTACATTCAAGAAAGAACTTTTCCCTTTCCAACAGAATGCTGTGAAGATGGTTATGCGTCATTTGTTGAATGAAAAGCATAAAGGTGCAATGATTGGAGATGTCGTAGGACTAGGAAAAACCATAACAGCATGCGCTATTGCAAAGTTGTTTGAAGAAAACATGCTAGCACGCACACTTGTAATTTGTCCAGCTAACCTTACTGGAATGTGGCAGAAGTATTTCATAAAATACGATCTGAAGGGCGAAATCATGTCGAATGCCAAGCACATTGACCCTGAGAAAATGTTCTATTATCGATTGGTTATCATAGATGAAAGTCACAACTTGCGTAATCCTCAGGGATCACGTTATCGTGATATCAAGAACTTCATCGCAAGTCAGGAAAACAGCGTTCTGCTCCTTACAGCCACTCCTTATAACAAAGATTTCCGTGATTTAAGTACTCAGCTGAAACTCTTCATTGCTGATGACCAAGATTTAGGAATACGTCCTGAAAATTATATTAAAGATCTGGGAGGAGACAATCAGTTCCGTTTCCAGCATTCAGATATAGGAATCCGTACCATCAAAGCCTTTGAAAAAAGTGAGAACGTGGATGACTGGAATGACTTGATGAAACTATTCTTAGTTCGAAGAACGAGAACATTCATCAAAAACAACTATGCCGAAACTGATGAAACTGACGGACGTAAATATCTCTTATTCTCTGATGGTACTCGCTCATATTTTCCAGAGCGTATACCTAAAAAAGTAACGTTCGAAACTGCTCCTGGTGACCAGTATAGTCGTCTTTATTCGGCAAAGATGATAGAATTAATGAATGAACTGGAATTGCCGCGTTATGGTCTTACTCAATATGTGAGTGAAACTAAATCAAAGGAAGCCAGTCAACTTGAAAAACAGCTTTTAGATAATCTTTCTCGGGCAGGGAAACGAATGCAAGGTTTTAACCGTAGCACGTTCTTTAAGCGAATTGATAGTATTGGATTCTCTTTCCTACTGACTGTTTATCGCCACATTTTGCGCAACTGTGTTTTCATTTACGCAATTAATAATAAATTAAAACTTCCTATTGGCGACGAGAACCAACTTCCAGACGAGTTTATTGAGGACGATGATACCAATGCCATTTTCGATATGAGTGGTGAATTTGATCCTAATGGTGATAATGATGGATTATTGTCCATACCTACTGACCTGAACTTCTACATGCAGAAGGCTAAGGAATATTATCAGACTATTTCAGGTAAGAACAATGTTAAGTGGATAAATTCAGCTTTCTTTAAACCATCATTGAAGAAACGTCTTAACGAGGATTGCGAAGTTCTTATTAAAATGCTTGAGTTGTGTGGTCCATGGAACCCAACTACCGATGCAAAGCTGAATAAGTTGGAAGAGATGTTGAAGCAAAAACATAAAGATGAAAAGGTTCTTGTTTTTACACAATATTCCGATACTGCCAGATATTTGTATTATCAGCTCAAACGCAGAGGTGCTGAAAATATTGACTTTGCAACAGGTAACAGCGAGGATCCCACTAAGGTGGCGGAGAAATTCTCGCCTATTAGTAATGGTGGAAATGTGCCAGAGTCGGAACAAACACGTATATTGATAGCAACAGACGTACTTAGTGAAGGTCAAAACCTTCAGGACAGCCATATCATCATCAACTTCGACCTTCCATGGGCTATTGTTCGTCTCATACAACGAGCAGGTCGTGTAGATCGTATTGGACAGAATGCAAAGAAGATTCTTTGCTATTCTTTCTTCCCAGCCGATGGTGTGGAGGAAATTATCAATCTGCGAGAAAGGTTGACTCAGCGCATCAACACTGCTGCAGAAATAGTAGGTCAAGACGAGAAATTCTGGGAGGGAACCAAGGAGAACCTGCGAGACATGTTCAATGAGAAGGCTGGCATTCTTGATGACACAGACGACAACGATGTTGACTTGGCTTCTCAAGCATTTGAAATATGGAATCAGGCTATCAAGGCCAATCCTAAACTCAAGAACATCATCCCTAATATGAACGACTACGTTTATAGCACAAAAGCTTTTTCGGGCGAACTTGCCAATGGAATGCAAATGCCGCAAGACGGTGTGATTACTTATGTCAAGACATATACAGGTTTCGACATGCTGACGTGGTATGATGCTAAAGGTGAAATTGTAAGTCAGTCACAAAAGCGTATCCTGAAAGCAATGGAATGTGCTATCGACACACCTGCATTAGAGCCTCTTGATAATCATCACGATTTAGTAGCAAAGGCTGTTACCAACGTAAAAGTTGATAACACCAGTGCCAGCGGCATATTGGGTAATAGGATGAGTACTCGCTATCGCATTCTGCAACTGCTAGAAGACTATATGCACAACTTAGAAAAGCAGCGTGGTGATTATAGTGATTTGCTTTTCTTCACCAATGACAAAGTAGATGCTTTGAAAGAAGCTATTGATGACATTTACAACAATCTCTTTACAGAATCAGTAAAGACCATTCTTGGAAGGATGCTCAAGCAGAATGTATCTCACGACGAGATTGTGGACTACATCTTGGAGTTACATGCCAGTGGCACCCTTGTCATTAAGGAAGAAGCTACTGACGTGAATCGAGACAACAGAGTGATATGCTCTATGGGACTAAAATATCAAAACTAATTTAAAGAGGAACTACTATGTTGCAGAAAAAAGAATTCCTTGGATATATAAAGGAGAATAATTTCTATGAACTTTTCATAGAAAGCGGTTGGAACAATCCGCAGGGTGACACCAATTTGGGGATGGTGCAGGATGATGACACTTTGTTCTGCTTTGAACAAATTGCAGAACGTAATGGCTTCAAAATTGTAAAGTGTGAAAACGCTATTATTCCAAATTCATCGCAATGCAAGAAGATAGACCATTATTTACGTAGAATGGCCAATGATTACATTTGCATTTTCTATCAACCATCAGGCTTTCATCACCTTTGGCTAGTCCCCGTTAATAAGGTCGACAAACGTGACTTGGTTAGGGTTGAATATCAAACTCTTGAGCAGGCTTCTTTCCTCTATGAAAAGGTTGCAGGCTTTTCTTTTGAGTTCGGAACAAGGACTAATATCGTTGATGTCCGTGAGAAAGTGCAGAAAGCATTCCTAGTAGATTCTGAGAAAGTAACAAAGAAGTTCTACGATGAATTTAGAAAGCAGCATAAGGCATTTACCGCTTTCATAACAGGCATAGATGACTATATTGATGAGGAAAACAAAACAAAGCCTAAGAACCAACAAGCAGAAAACAAGAACAAAAAATGGTATGCCTCTATCATGCTCAACCGCCTCATGTTCTGTTACTTCATCCAGCGAAAGCGTTTCCTCGACGGAAAAACGGATTATCTAAACCGAAAACTACAAGAAGTAAAAGAGCAAGAGGGTGACGGTCAGTTCTATAATTTCTACCGCTCTTTCCTGATTCATCTCTTCCACGAAGGAATCAATGCGCCTCGCCACGACAGTCCAGAATTTCTTAAACGGTATGGTAAGATACCATATCTAAATGGAGGTTTGTTTGGAGAGCATGAGCTGGAAACAAAATACAAGGACATCGACATCTCTGATGAAGCATTTGAAAAGTTGTTTGCATTCTTTGATCAATGGAACTGGCATCTTGACACAAGCCTCACGGCCAGCGGAAAGGATATCAACCCTGATGTGCTTGGTTACATTTTCGAGCAGTACATCAACGACCGTGCTGCAATGGGTGCTTACTATACAAAGGAAGACATTACTGAGTACATTGGTCGCAACACGATTCTACCTTTCCTAATGGATAAGGTAAAAACAGCCACCCAAGACAGCGAAAAGGATTTCCGTAAGGACGGATATGTATGGAATACCCTTACTCAGAGTGGTGACAAATACATCTTCGATGCAGTAAAGAAAGGCTATACAGACGATTGGCAGAGCCGGATTCCTGACTATATCGCAAATGGTATCGACACTTCTGCTCCCAACTTGTTGGAGCGTCGCAGTCGTTGGAATGAGAAAACAAGTGAAGAGTTTGCACTTCCCACTGAGATTTGGCGTGAAACTGTAGAACGACTGCAGCGTTGCGATTCTTTGCTTAAAAAGATAAGCGATGGCGAAATCACAGAAATCAATGACTTTATTACATATAATCTTGATATCCGCCAATTTGTCTCTGACCTGTTGACGAATGCTGAAGACCATCGGTTTGTCGCACACTTCTATCATGCGCTGCAAAAGATAACTATTCTTGATCCAACCTGTGGTTCTGGTGCATTCCTCTTTGCAGCAATGAATATTCTGGAACCGCTCTATGAAATCTGCATCGATAAGATGGAAGACTGGCATAAAGTTAACCCCAACCTCTTCAAAGAAGAGTTAGAAGAGATAGATCGCAAATATCGAAGCAATCGACAGTACTTCATTTACAAGAGCATTATTCTCCGCAATCTTTATGGTGTGGATATCATGGTGGAAGCAACAGAAATCGCCAAGTTGCGGCTTTTCCTAAAAATGGTGGCTGTGGTAGACGTTGACCTCCGTGCTGAGAATCTTGGGTTAGACCCATTACCTGATATCGACTTCAACATTCGTTGTGGTAATACCCTTGTTGGCTATGCAACAGAAAAGGAATTGGCTAATGACCTTATTTATGGTGATATGCATGCTAATAAGGAATTCCGAAAGAAAGTAGAAGACGGAATGGATAAGGCAGCCCATGCCTTTAAACAATTCAAAGCTGTGCAGTTCAAGCAGGAAGAGGATATGGAGGCATTTAAAAAAGCAAAGGGCGAATTACGCAAACGCCTTGAATCTCTTAATGATGATTTAAACCATCGCTTATATGCTTCAACTACCGATGCCACATTATTGTCATTTGATAAATGGAAAGCAAGTCATCAACCATTCCATTGGTTGGCAGAATTCTATGAGATAATACATGGAAACGGTGGCTTTGATGTGATTATTGGAAATCCTCCATATGTGGAGTATTCCAAACGAAATGTTCAATATGAAGTGAAAGAATACAAAACACTAAAGAGTTCAAATCTTTATTCTTTCGTATTTGAAAGGTCTTGTCGTATTTGCGAGCATGTGACCCTCATTGTTCAGATGTCTTCTGTAGGAACTGAGTCGATGCGCACTCTTCAAGAATTCTTATTGAACAATATAGCTTCAATTCATTATGGGTGCTATCCTGAAAGACCCAAACAACTTTTTGATGGTGCGTGTATAGCGTTAGCAATTATTATGTGTAATGGACGTTCTAAAAATGGAAGTAAACTATATGGTTCAGGAGTATCTAGAACTACCGACAAGGGGAGAAATGTATTGTTTAATTCCATTTCATATATAAACATTCCTTTTAAGTGTTTCTTAAAAGGGTATTCATTATATCCAAAATTCAATAATCCAATAGAAGTTTCTATTATTGAAAAATTCTTTAAGGACTCAACAATTAATAAATATATCGCTTTATCTTCAACTTCCAATACTGTTTCTTACCGAACAGCTGGAGGTCGATATTGGAAAATAGTGATTAATAGACCCTTTGCAACTGAATCAACATCAAACAAGACAAAATTCATTAAAGAAGAAATGCCATCTTCAGCATTAGTTGCTATATTAAACACAAATCTCCTTTGGTGGTATTATGTTAATTATTTTGATCTTTACAATTTTAAAGACTATATGATATTCAATTTTCATTATAATATCGGCAAAGAAATTAATCTTTTAGCAAATTTGGGAACAAAACTGATGTTGTCATATGAAAATAACAAGGTAGTAAACACGCAGTTTATTAAATCAAAGCAAAGAGAATCCATATTTGAGTCATTTAATCCTCAGCTATCAAAGCCAATTATTGATGACATTGACAAAGTCCTTGCAAAACATTTTGGTTTTACAGAGGAAGAACTTGACTTCATCATCAACTATGATATCAAGTATCGCATGGGCGATGAGTTGAACGAAGAATAACATTATTGATAGGAATAATGGAACCGCAATACAATGGCAAACTAGAACTGCTCGATAGGAAAATAACAGCATTCCTATCGAGTAGGACTATCGCTACAGACAAGGTGATGGCTTGCTATGACTGGGCTACCAGTCTTAATACAGAAACCGATTGTGTAGCGAGCGGATTCCAGTCACCTATCGAACAAGATGTTCTTCATTTTCTTTTGAAAAAAAGAATTCCTGTCATCGTGGTTCTTGCACGGGCTATGTATAAGCAGATTCCAGAAGAACTAGAGGAGGCATACAACGATGGAAGAGTACTCTTTATATCTATCTCGAACAATACACGTGTAAACAAAGCTACAGCATTCAACCGTAATAGATATGTAGTAGACTTGGCTCAAGAAGTCCTTTTCGGTATGTTAGCTAAAAAAAGTTCTCTTAACGAGATATATCAATATGCGAAAGACAACAATAAAAAGATTTTGACTATATGACACAAGAAATCATACCAGATAGACAGACTGTTCAGTCTTGTTTAAGCAAGAAAACATATTTCGTAGATTTCTATCAGCGAGAATATGTATGGAGCAAGAATACCGTAGACATATTGCTTCGGGACATCTTTTATGCATTTGAGATTTCCTACGAGGAACACAAAGATGAAGAGTTGACAGAAGAGGTTCTCGAACTGTATAACTGGTACTACATGAATGTGTTCATTACTAATAAAGTGAACTCAAAGGTTTATATTGTTGATGGGCAGCAGAGATTGACAACACTCACGCTGATTGCCACGAAACTTTATCACCTGATTACAGATGAGACATTGAAGGATTTGCTAAAAGACTGTATCTTTACAAAAGATATGTTTAAGGGTAACGTCTTTTGTATTGATAATGAGAAACGCAAAGACGTGATGGAAAGTATTCTTGATAACGTACCTTATACAGAACCAATTAAGAATAAGACAGAAGAAACGCTTTTGGGTCGTTTCAAAGATGTCAGTCGATTTATCGATGACAAACAGATGGACGAGGATAAACTACGCGCCTTCTGCATGTATTTTCTCAGGAAGCTTGTCATGGTGGAACTGTCTGTAGAAAAAGATGACACGCCAATGGTATTTGAGGTTATCAATGATAGAGGTGAAGCCTTAAAGCCTTATGAGATTCTGAAAGGCAAAATGGTGGGACTGCTTAGCAAGAATGACACCCAAGCCTATTCAGAGAAGTGGGACAAAGCTATGCTCCAACTTCCAGATATGCAAGACAACTTCTTTAGTGACTATCTGAAATCAAGATTCGTAACATCATCAAATACTAAACTGGAAGCTGCGCTGAGCAATTTATATCACCGCTATATTTTTGACGTGAACGATATTGCTCAGGAACTGTCATTCAGGAGGACTGATGCTAATCATATCAAGAACATCAAGAACTTTATAGACAACGAACTAACCTACTATGCTACATTGTATGCCAAAATTCGAAGCAACAAGGATGAGTACTTGAAATATGACAATGAGATTAACGACTTATCCATGCAATACCAGAACATCATGGCCGCATGTACCATCAACGATCCAAGAGAGGACGAAAAGATTCAGGTGCTTGCAGCAGAAATGGATAGGTTCTGGATGCTATTGAACCTTAATGGCGTTTACGACAGCAATGAATTCCAGGATAAATGCTATAGAATCAGTCAGCAACTGAAAGGTGTAGAACTGGAATCATATCGAAGTATCTACGATAACATGCTGACAGATACCATCCGTCTGAAGAGAGGAATAGAGGGAGAAGTATCCTTGCTGGACTATAATAGTTTTACCAAGAAAAACTATACCAACATGAACACGCGTATGCTCCGCTACTTCCTTGCACGAATAGAGCAATACATTTCGAAGGAAACATCTATTGATATGCAGAACAGCGTGTCGAATATTTCGAAGAAAACCGGTAAGATAACTGGTTATCATATTGAGCACATACTATCGCATAATGAGACCAATCGCTCATATTTCCAAAGCGATGAAGAATTTGAGGAAAAACGTAATCAACTTGGAGGCCTATTACTCCTCATGGGTATCAATAATATTAGTTCTGGAAATGAAGAATATGAAGATAAGCTAAAAACATATAGTAATGGACTTATGTGGGGCCATTCATTGTGTGAAGAGTTCTATCATTCTAATTTGAATTTCACAAAATTCAACGAGAAGCTTCAAAAAGAGTATGGTATATCGTTCAAATCATACCAGAAATTTGACAAGGAAGCACTTGAAGAGCGTTCTAAGCTGCTGTATCAGCTCGTGAAGATTATATGGGAAGTTGAATAACGACTTTAATATCTTAAAGGGTATGGACGAATTGAAGGCAATAATCAAATCGGTTTCAGAGCTAAAGACCATTCAAAATAGACTGAATAAAGTCTTGAAAGAAAGAGACTGGGCATTGTCTATTGAGATACCCAGGCTTAATAAGCTTATTGAAGAAAAAGATGCAGAATGTAAAGTTGTTAAAGCAAGATTAGATTCACTTGAAAATGAATTATCTTTATTGAATAAGAAACTTAGAGAGACAAAATCGACTCTTCAAGAAAGCCAAAGAGACCAGCAGCAGGCTGAGAAAAAAGTGGAGAATCTGATAGCCGAAATAAGAGGACTGAAGTCTGATTATGTTTATAGAAGCATGACTGCCAAAAATCAGTTTCTTGAAGAGAAGCTTGACCAGTTAAAGGGAAAGCTCAAATTACAAGAAAGAGCCGCTACAGGGAACTATAAGGTTTTTGAAAACTTGGCAGCCCAATACCGAAATACTCTAGGACTTGAAATCGAACGACTCGAAAGAAGGAATAAAGAGCTGGAAAGAATGAATGACGAACTATTGAAAGAAAACATTAAATTACGAAAATAATAAAACAATAAGTATATGACATTCAGAACTATCAAAGAGTGTGAAGATGCCATTAATGCCATCCTTGCTATTGGTCAACAGCCTGACCCTGATTGGTATAACCAACTGGCATCTTTAAGAGCAGCCGCTGGCATTGGGGGACCTATGTCACCCATCTATTCCCATTTGAAAACGAAAATGGATTTGAATGGGAATCTTTGGTTTTCTACAGACCTGCAAGATTGTATAGAAGATACAGTTCAAAAACTTATGAATCCCACTAGCAAATTTAGCCCAAAAGATCCTGGACTACTGCTTGGAAAGATTCAAAGTGGAAAAACTCGCGCCTTTGTTGGGATCATTGGCTTGATGTTTGACAAAAATATTGATATCGCAATTGTTCTTACAAAAGGAACAAAAGCTCTTGCCCAACAAACAAAAACGAGGATGGAGGATGAATTCTCTGCTTTTGCTTCACGTAGAGTACCAGGACGTCCACATGTTGATGTCTCGGACATATTAAACAGACGTAATGGATATTCTGTGCGCGAACTAAATGACAAGAATATCATAATTTGTAAGAAAGAGAAAAACAATATGGCCATCTTGAATGAAATCGCTCATATCAATGGCTTTGACCAAAAGAAAATACTTATTGTCGATGACGAGGCGGATTTTGCTAGTCGCAATTACAAAAGATCTGGTGGCACCCAAGATTTGGCAGCTATTGCAACTGCAATTGATAATTTAGTAGCCTCCTTGCCTGATTGTTATTATCTGCAAGTTACAGCAACACCTTATTCTTTGTATTTACAGCCTGATGGTTCTCTAAACCTTGCTGGTGGAGGCAAAGCTATGCCGTTTAAGCCAAGATTTACCAGCCTTCTGCCTACATATGACGGGTATATTGGTGGAAAACAGTATTTCGTCGATTCGAAGGATTCGAATTCAATGTACTCTCACCTTTTCCATAACGTAAGAGAAATATGCAGGGATGCTATTTCCCGGATTGATAGAAGGTACATCAATAACGTGACAACCTCTCCCAGTTTGTTGGAACTACGACAGGCTGTAGTTGGCTATTTCATGGCTACTGCGATAAGACGTATTCAAGAAAGTAACAGGCAAGATTACTTATCAAGTTGTATTGTTCATGTGGATATTGCGAAAGCAAAACACCAATGGGAAGGTCAGCTTATCATCACGCTTGTGGAAGAATGGGAAAAAGATATTCGCAATAATAATGGTGTTTTACCCGCTTCGCTAACTACTATGTTTGATGATCTTTTCGATGATTATAGCTCTTCTATTATTAAGGGTAAAACTAATGGAGAGTTACCACAGACATTAGCTATACCTCCCAAAAAGGATGTCCAAATAGAAATGGCATCTCTTTTCTTGAGTAAGGATTATCGAATTGAGGTCATTAACTCAGATCAGGATGTACCAGCTTTGCTGGACAAAGACGGGCAGCTCAAGCTAACACACGCCGTCAATATCTTTGTTGGCGGTCAAATCTTGGACCGAGGTATTACTATTTCCAATCTGCTATGTTTCTTTTACGGAAGGAATCCACGAGCCCTACAACAAGATACTGTGCTACAACATTCTCGAATGTATGGTAACAGGTCGAAAGCAGATATGGCAGTTACGCGGTTCTATACGACATTCCGACTTTATTCATTAATTGCAGAAATAAATGAATTAGATGAACAGTTACGTCAATGGCTAATCAAATACTCGACAACTGCCAATTTTGACCCATCAATGGCTGTAATATTCACAGACTCTCAAAATTTGCGGCCTTGTTCGGGTGGAAAGATAGCTATGTCGGATTGTATCGCTCTTCGTGCGGGAAGGCGAATGGTGCATGCAGGTTTTCAAACCGATAGTCAGACTAAGATTAAAAATATAATAACTGACATCGATAATATTATTACGTCCCTGCCTAACTACATGAACCAAGATAAGGATGGAATTTTCGAGGTTGATGTTAATGTGGTAATTGACCTTCTGAAGAGGGTACGATCAACATACATTTACGACCGTCCTATTGATGGGAATGAAGGATTGGACTGGAATGTTCAGGAAATGATTGGAGCAATCCAATATTCCACAACGAATACAAATGGAAAAATGTGGATGCTTCACAGAATAAATCGTAATCTGTCACGTATTAGACAGGATGGTGGTTTCGTTGATGCGCCAGATGACGGTCGTACAGATTTGGCTCCTGCACGAGCAAAAGCATTAGATAAACCTATTATCATGTTTATTAAAGAAAACGGTCAAAAGATTAACGGATGGCGAGACGCACCATTCTACTGGCCAGTTTTGGTTCTACAGCAAAATTTGAGCTCCGCATTTTATACATCAAGTCAAAACGCAATATAAACAAAACTATAATAATATGAACTACGAAGTTGGAAAACAATATGAGATGAAAGTTGTGGACATCCGCAAGGATTCCGCTGGCCATGATTTTATCGTTCTACATGACGATGACCCCAATAAAGAGTATAGGATATATAACATCCTGAAATGCCAGTTGGATAGTCTTCCAGACACCATGTATGTGGTGGTAAAAAGCATAGATGTGTTTGGTAAAATCAAGTTTGCTCAGGACATTGCACGACTAAACAAAGAACACTATCACGAAGGGAAACTCTATGCATTTGATGTGATAGACGTAAAAGAGGATCATAATACGAATGCCACTTACTATGAGCTGGAGGATGATTTTACTACCCACAGATTTTATTTTACTGGTGAGCAGAAATACCAGAAAGGTGATTCTTGTATTCTAGAGGTAGATGGTGTCAGCGAAAAGGGTAATCTGAGACTGAAAGAAATTAAACATACAAGTGACGAGAAAGTTGAGAAAGCAGTTGAAGAAGCAAAAGATGACACAAAGGACAAACTGTCTAAACTTTGGGAGAACTTGCCAGTTCTTGATGTTGAAGATGAAGGGCAAACACTGGAACTTAAGACATCAATAGCATTCCCCCCAGGTGAAGGCAAAGCTAATATTGGGAAACAGCTATATACGATTCTAAAAGAGTTGACTGCCTTTATGAATACTGAAGGGGGAACACTTTATATAGGTATTCACGACAAGACGAAGAAAGTGATTGGAATTGGCGCTGACTACCAATACTTAAACTGTGACGAAGAAGATGAGTATAACGGCTCATATAAAGAAGACAGAGATGGCTACGAGTTGAAGATTCGAAACACAATGGACAAGCTCTGCCCTAGCCTAGCCAACTCTCTGACGGCTATCAGCTTTGAATCACTGGACAATGTGGTATATTGCAAAATTGAAGTAAAGCCTGCGCGAAGACCTATTTTCCTTTCGGGAACCCAACTATTTGTTCGCCAAGGAAACAGAATCAAGTTACTAAAAGGAGACGAAATCACATTCTTTATCACAGAAAGAATGGATATCGCCATCAAGAACATGATTGATATGGAAGGGCTGACGAACAGAGAGTCACTATCGGCCGAAGAGTTGAGAAAAATGCTGCTAGAATTGATCAATGAACGCAAAGCTATTCCTACGGATCTTCCTAAGCCAAAGAATCTAGGTGAGATTGACTATTGGTTTGTATGGTACAATGATGGAACATGGAAAAAAGTGCGTAACAAGGAGGATGGAAACGAGGTGTATATTCAGGTGCCCGTCTATAAGAACCTGAACGCATCATTGGTTGCTTTCTGCTACGAAACAAGGGTAAACACCGTAAAATTGAACGATTTCAAGAAAGGAGCCAATTTGAACAAGCTCCAGACCAAATACTGGTGGAGCAGAACAGGTGAAAAACCTAAGCAAATTTTCATAGCAGAACCTACTGACTATGTTGTTGGATATAGCATAGATAGTAATGGCATAGAATATGTGAAGTTACATGCGATATCTGACTATATGCCTTCTGCGAACCCAGGAGCTCAAGGCGGAACATTTGTTCCTGACAACGCTCGCGTTGAGGCTTATGCTTTATTAGGAGCAGAGCATAGAAGAAAAATCGAACATCTGATAGTACCCAAAGCGAAGCGCAGTGTAGAAGTAGGCACTCCACTAAGCAGTCCTACTCTGAAGGAAGAAATTGAATATTTAGAAAAGGCTTTAAAAAGTAATTAATACCAATAGATTATGGCAAGATGTCCTAAAACAGCTGCAGAAGCCTGGAAGAGATTAGATAAAAGGCTGAGCGAAGAAGAGAAAAAAAATATTAGAGAGGCAGATGGGACGTTTGAGTTCCACTTCACATTAGGCCTTTGGATTCGCAACAATTGGCTCTATACTGGTGAACGCGAGAATCTCGAGTCACTGATGAAGGATTTAGGTGAACCTGAGTTCCTGATGGGTGATATGGCTTCATCGGCAATCCTAGAGGCATACCAAAAACATCTGAAGGAATCGATAAACAATGAGCAACATTGAAGAGTATGACAGGGACGTCCCTGTCATACTTCTTTCATCTACTCATAGGAGATTAATTCTATTTTCAGATTGAGATGTAACTCATCTGATATCCGCTCAAGATAGATGGCCTTTTGCTCTGTATTGTTATAAGTGAGTAGATAGTATCCTGGTGCAATCGACTTTTGCGACTTCTTGTAAATGACATCTGTAGTTGGATGTGTATCTACAAGAAGGATATTTCTCTTCTCAATACCAGGAATCTTTAACTTTTCGACTCTTTCTAAACCAATACGCTTGATTGTTTCTGCTAACGTCTTCCATACAACGGAATTCTCAATAACCATTCCATCTGGAAACGTAACACGGATTTTGTCTCGTCCTGGACCTTTTTTTACTATTCTCTTCACTTTATCTGATGTCACAGGAATGTCGGACGAAAAAGGTTCTTGCCAGTTTACCATCGTTTGCAGCTGAAGCTCTGCATCTTCTAAAGCAATATACTGACAAGGAACGAGGAGACGACGCTTGCTGGCATTATACTCCACATCATAAAGGCCTTCATCCTGATTGATAAAGCCACCTGCGACTTTCAAAATTCCCCACTTGTTGCCAATGCGAAAAGCGAAGAAAGCACAGCGTTCTTCTAAATTAGCAAAGTATTTTACTTCATCGTAGGGGAAGGGATTGTGGGTGGGGCTATAAAAGGTGCCAGCATCTCCCATTCCATATGTATGATCTAGGGTGTAAATACCATATTTATTACCCTTACGCAGAATACATACCTGCATGACAGAAAGGTCGGATATTGGAACAAAGAAAGATGCATCATTGAAACAGGTGACAGGTTCCTGTTTCACGCACATCCAGATACTAGAAGGTGATGCACTCAAAGAGTATGCAAAAGAATATGCGAAGAAATATCTATACGTATAGCAAACGTCCATAATTCATTCTAACTTGATATTATTGCACTTGAAAGAATTTTTAAATAATCATATTATGAAAGAAAATAATCTACAGAACAACGCTGCAGCGTCGAACAACCAGAGCAACCAAGTGTTCACCGATTCCACCACAGGAAAGAAGGGCGTCAAGAACCCCGCAGGCCAGATTTTAGTTCCTGCCGAGTACGACGAGCTCCTGTTAAACCCTTTCACCGGACTCTACCATGCCTGCTGGGGCAACGTCAAGGGCAAATACGGTATGGTCGCTCCGAATGGCGAGGTGCTCATTCCTAACATCCTCACCAGTACCTACGAACCTTGGAACGACTTCATGCTCCTTGAGGCCGATGGCAAGTTCGGAGCTATGGACGTCAGAACTCTCTGCTTCGTGCTCCCTGAGTACGACAAGGTCGACTGGGAACCAGACGAGAACGTCGTCTTCCACAAGGACGGTGTCAAGGGTTACATCGTCGAGGAGACAGGCGAGTTCGTACCCGTCGACCAGTTCGAGGACGACGAGAAGTACGATGATGCCTACATCTTCAACACCTTCTGCGACAATTAATATCTAAATACTAGTACCACTTCCATACCCATCAGCCCAAGTCCCCACAGATTTGGGCTGATTCTTTCAAAAAACCTTGAAATTAGGCAATAACATAGAAGTTGACCCAAATATCAAAAAAAGGCAATAATATAGCAGTTGGTACAAATAACCACAAAAATGAGCAACCGTGATTGATTGCTCATTTCTATTAATGTGGTTTTGAAGGTGTTGAACCATTCGTGTTGATATTTGTTTCATAGTCTTCTCTTGCATAGAGATAGTTAGAAACGAAAGTCAGCACTCTATTTATTTGTTCTTCATTATGGGGTAGTAACGTATGCAACTTTCTACTATGTGTAGTTTTGTCAGAGTAAGACACTCTATAAAAGTCTTGCGTATTGAAGTTGTATTCGATTGCTCCTATACCAAACGGTCTCAATGATACAGTCAACTGTCCGTGCAATACAACTCTTTCATTGTCTATGTATTTTACATCAGTGAAACGCAAATCGACTGGGTACGACTGATTTGTCTTCTCATTGTGTTCAACAAACTCAAGGGTTAAATTTGGAAAGTTGTCGTGTATTGCAAGTGACAACGCCTTCATTGTTAAGTTTTCGCTGCCTCCCATCTTTGTTCTTGCATTCGGATTTCTACTATTCATATAATCTTGTTGTGCATTGTAGTTTGCACCGTGCGTTAGTGCAGCACCACGATAGCCTATCTCATTGATTACTTGTCTTACTATGTTATGTATGTCACTCTCTGTTATTCTAATCAACTGTTTCATCTTGATACCATATTTTCATATAAATATCAATTTTGCTGCGAAGGTAGTGATATTTATTGAATAAAACAAAACTTGATGATATTTATTTAGAAAAATAACGAATGAATACGTATTACAATATGAATAAGAAACTAATCAGATTAACAGAATCAGACCTTCATAGGATTGTGAAAGAATCTGTGAATAAATTACTCAATGAAGGTAAACCATTACCCGCCACAGAAAACGAGTTTAAACAAGATAGGGCTGACTTATTAAGAATAATGAATCATTTACAAGAATTTTGTAAATACTCAGATTCATTAGAATATGATGAAGGAGACAAGTATCGTCATGCTTTAACAGTATGTATAAAGTGCATTGACAGGGCAATGCAAGCAATGGATAAGACTTTGTTATTCACAGCAGAATACAATGGGAAATTACCGATTCATTGGTGGGCAGATAATTATGATGAAAACGGAAATCTTGATTACAAGATGTATGGAGGTGAGAGTGGCGATAATATAAACAGAGCAACTTGGGACAATTGCTAATGCTGCATTAAGCAACTTCACACAGACTTAATTCACTCCAAGTGACAACAAGTCCATTGGACTTGTTCGTAAGTGGTCTGAGATTAAGGTTGGGCTTGTGGCTGCTTAAGATATTCTTTATCTTGGAATGTCAGCATTAGGACTATTTTTTCTGTATAAAGGACGTGAATCTGCTGCTTTGTTCCAACGTCTATCTGCTGCTACTTGTTTCTGGCGTTCTGCTTTGTTAAAGGCAATAACATAGAAGTTGACCTAAATAGCTACTAAAAATGAGCAGCCAATCACGGTTGCTCATTTAATTTAATATTAAGTTTCTTCTCAAGTATTGATTGATAACCTCAGATATAATTCTGTTTATTTTATTCTTGCTTTCTATTAACCCAAATTCTCTTGGTTTTAGATTCACCTTAAAAACATAGACGTATGGCAAATTGGTTCTGCTGCTTATTTTAATAACATAGCCAATGTTATAATCAAAATCATTAATAAACCCCCTTTCATTATTATAGTTAGAATATCGACCCATATTATCCCACGCAATAGTTGGATTTGAAATGTAGCTTTCTATTCCATCAATATAATTGAACCACTGATAAAGGGTTTTAATATTGCTCTGATTTTTAGCATAAATCTTATCAATCTTATTACGTATTTTGCGAGAGAATACTACAAGGAGTTTTTGTGGTAATCTATCTTCATTCAATCGGTATTGTTTCATTAATCTTTCATAAGTCTATTTCTCAAGTTATTAATATAGTCTTCTGCTATCACAGCACCTCGTTCTAACTCTTCTTCAAGAGTATAATCAACGACTACTGCTTTCATAGATTCGTTGGATTCATTAATAGGTAATTTAGAAAGATATTCTTCATATTGTTCTTCAGTCAAATCACCCACAACATCCATATATTCTTCAATAGGTAGTTGGTTGATACGCTTGATGTCTAAATTCAACAATAAATATCCTTATTCTGCAAAGATACAAGAAATATATGAGAAAAACAAAGGCAACTATATACAATTAGACCCTAATAAATGAGCAGTCATTGATTTGGCTGCTCTTTTAGTTTATCAAATTCATCTGCCTTTTCCACAAGCCCTTTGATATGAGATTTTATATGTTTGTCTGTTTTATTGAAATATTCGTATTCAAATACTTCAAACGTTTCGTATGTTTCTGTTCGTTTAATAAGTATGGCAACATATGCAACTTGAAAATATGGTTCTTTTCTCTTGTAGTATATTCTTATTTCTCTACATCCATTTGCATATTCAAGTAACTGCCCATATTCATCATCTGATATGGGTATATTTTGTGAGTTGAAAACACCTATACTTTTCATCGTGAAGTTGCCAGAGGGACAGGTGAGTGGCATCATTCTTCATTCAAGGAATAAGTTTGTAAAAGGCTGAATAGAATTCACTATGATTATTATGGAGGTTGTCTATCAAGAGTTCTTTCCCTTTCTTGCACGTCGCATAGATATAGGAATCAACGATATACTTTGGATTTCTGTTTGTAGTATAACTATCGAATTCTTTGGGGAATGTGGCTGCATCACGATGATCAGCCTGATGAAGATAATGGCGTATCATATCACGAATGCCATAGGTGCCTCCTGCCGGAGTATGCTTAATGCGATGCATATGCTTTTCAATGGCATAGTACTCTCCAATATTGAATTTTAAGCCCAATGCACTGAGGAGTTTAACAGAGCGACGACCATGATGGCCTTTGCATATATGGTCGTATTTAGGGTGATGGGCTTTACAGATATCATGCAACAACGTCACAATACGAATAGAATCTTCTGGTAAGCCTGTATTTAACTGCTCAAACTCCTTATAGACCCCTAACGAATGAACTGCTAATCCACCATGGAATTGGTGATGCGAATGACAACTTGCAGTAAAGTACGTACTTTCCTCCAGGTATTTGAGTATATTGTCAATACCCGGTCGATTGATGCCTTGCAATAAAGCAAGGATGTCTTCCTTTGATTTCTGAATAAGTTCTTCTTGAGTCATCATTACCATTTTTCGCTTGCAAATATACTATTTTTATAATTATCGAACCAGGTTTTTCTGGGTTTTAACATTTCAACCTGCAAAATACTTTAGTTTTCATGTTAGCAACTAAATAGTTGTTCATTTCTTTGTTGGTATCAAAAATATTTGTAACTTTGTGGGCAGTAACTTAAAACAAGACAGTCTATGGCAGAAACAAATCAGACGCCGCTCTGGCTAGACCGTGACTTGTTGCGTGAAATCTCTGTGGACTTTGAGGGCCGCTATGTGCTGACAAAGCAGATGGTGGCAGACTACTACGAAGTGGACGAGAGAACCATAGAACGTTTTTTGGAGGCCAACAAAGAGGAATTGGAGCATAACGGCTACTTTTTATATAAAGGTAACTCACTGAAAGAGTTTAAGTTACGTTTTGCGAGCGACATTGATGTCGCTACCAAAACTACTGTCTTGGGACTCTTATATGCCAGAGGTAAGCGACATCATTCATGTTGGTAACTAAATAGTTGTCTATTTCTTTGTTGATTCAACGAAAAAACATTATCTTTGCAAACAGAAAACACCTGGGACAGGCTCTCTCTTTGAGAGTATGGCGATGCAGTCCTGTTCCGCTCTTGATACAGATAGCAGATAACCTGAAGGTGAACATCAAAATAGAGGCAATATAAGAGATGAACAACGAAACGAATATACAACCGATGCGGTCTGACTTCGAACAGATTCGGAAGATTGCTGACGATGGACGGGAATACTGGAGTGCACGCGAGTTGGCTACGGCCTTAGGCTACAGTACCTGGCAGAAGTTCAACCGCATATTGAATAAGGCATTGCCGGTAGCCCAAAACAGAGGCCTGGAAATGAGTGACCATTTTAACCAGGTGGTAGAGATGGTTAAGTTGGGGTCCGGCTCTTTTCGCAAGGTTGAAAACTGGCATCTTTCCCGTCTGGCTTGTCTGATTATTGCAGAGAATGCTGATGGCAAGAAGCCGCAGGTGCAAACAGCACGAATCTATTTTAGAGAACAAACAACGGTATCGGAACTGATTGAAAATCAGACGTCTTCACGCATTTTGATATACAAGACTCATCAGGGAGAGATGCGCGTTGAAGTGCTGTTCAATGGACAGACGTTCTGGCTTACACAGAAGCGGATGGCTGATTTGTATGGTGTTGACGTTAGAACGGTAAGCTATCATCTTGGGCAGATATTTGCTAGTGGCGAGTTGAAAGAAGAGGCAGCTATCCGAAAAAATTGGATAACTGCAGCAGATGGAAAGAACTATGATACGCTGATGTATAACCTCGATGCCATTATTGCCGTAGGCTATCGTGTGAACAGTTATCAGGCCACTCAGTTCCGCATCTGGGCGACGAGTGTGCTGAAGGAGTTTATCATCAAAGGCTTTGTGTTAGATGATGAACGGTTGAAGCAGGGTAAGCATTTCGGGCAGGACTACTTTGACGACTTGCTGGAGCGTATCCGTGAGATTCGCACATCAGAGCGTCGCTACTATCAGAAGATAACCGATGTGTATGCTGAGTGTAGTGCCGACTACGACCCTAAGAGCGAGACTACTCAACTGTTCTTTAAGATGGTGCAGAACATGATGCATTGGGCTGTGACTCATCAGACTGCTGCAGAGATTATCTACAACAGGGCTGATGCTGAAATGCCTCACATGGGGTTGACCACTTGGAAGAATGCGCCTGACGGCAGGATACAACGATCGGATACTATTGTGGCTAAGAATTACCTGTCTGACAAAGAGGTAACTCAGTTGAATCGTATTTCCACGTCCTTCCTTGATTTGGCAGAAGACAGGGCAGACCGTCATCTCATCACTACAATGGCTGAATGGAAACAGCAGTTGGAGCGGTTTATGGCCATGTATGACTATGAGGTGCTGGAGGGCGCTGGTACGGTGAGCGCAGAGGAGGCAAAAGAAAAAGCGTATGGTGAATACGACAAGTTCCGGTTAATACAGGACCGCGAATACCTCTCTGACTTTGATAAGGAAATCAGGAATTGGAAAGAACTCGGATTGTTTGATGAAAATAATTAAAAACGCATAATATGACACAATTAGAAATTGATATTCAAGTACTTGAGGGTACTATAAGAACTCTAAATGATATGATTGCAAAATTGGAAAGCATTTGATAAACCACAGGTTGTAATACCTCTATACTATATACTATAACAATAGCAGCGTAAACTCGAGATGTAGTTGCTAAATGTTGTGACTTCTTGACTTCGTTTATTCTATATTGTTTTATCATTACTTCCTATTTCATTAAAATGTTATATATATCCTCAAGAGTCCCCCATCCTCTTGCCAACAAATCTTCTATTGAATAATCAACTTTAATAGGGGTGATAGGTTCACGAGATTCATTTATTGGTAAGTATGAAATATATTCTTTCAACTGGTCTCTTGTTAATTTGCTCATTATATGTTTCTTTTCTTCAAGTGTTAGTTTTTTGATTCTTTCAACGTCTAAGCTACCGTCTTCTTTTAAGTATTTCATGTCCTATAAACTTTAATTCTACAATAAATATCCTTACTCTGCAAAGATACAAAATAATATTGTATCTGGCTGTTAATATATACGTATGTTTTCAAAATATTATCGTGCAAGAGTTGTTTAAATTAGGTATTCTTTGTATCTTTGCAAATAGAAACTTAAAACAATAAAGGATATGATTAACTATCGAGAGATTAACTGGGAAGTGATGTGTGATACCAAGTATCGCTACGAGGAGGAGGATGAGTTGGTGGCAGCTGTCAAAGACTCTGTTAGGCGGCAGTACATGGTAGCACAAGAGGAGAAGTCAGTTGATCTCCATGGAGTAATAGACCTTAGCCATTCTCTACGTGTATCTGTCTGTGGCTAAGCTTAAGAGACGTTTCGAAATCTTAGTTGTTGATAGTTGCGCTATTTTACAAATTTCACTATACAGTCAATACAAATAGGTTTTTCTGTTACGACATCAATAAATACATTTGCAGGATGCATGTCTTCAAGTACCAAGCGGTCAGAGATGTAGTTTATACCTTGACCATTCCAATTATCGCGGAATCCTTTTGCAGCAACCATATTGTCTATCTCTTCCTTCGTTGCTAATCTCAAACAATTCACGTATGGTTGAGTCAACACTATGCGCATGAGTCCATCATGATCACGTGTAAATCCTATCACCTTCATGGCTGTTTCTGGAAAGAGGCGGTTGTGCAACACTATGGCATCAAGAGCTTTCTGAGTGGTAGAATAGATAGAACAGCGCTCTTTTATCACAGATGTGTTACCTTCTTTGTAATAGACCTTAGCCTCTGCTCCTTGAGCAATCATAGGACCAAATTCCTCTATGAGGAATTGTTCAGAGTTATCTTCCCATAGATTAGAAGCCTTAGCCCATTGTTCTATTAGTTGCTCTTGTCGCTCGTCTATCTCCCAGTTTGCTGGGCCTCCTTCGCGGCCTTCAGCATTGCAACTTGCTGCAAGGCTTGCTGCCGCGTAGCATGCGATGATGGACGCCCCAATGAGAGGCGCACCTCCCTTGCTGAGTCCTGCATGCTCTGATAGATTGAATCGAGGAAAATCTTCTGTCCCATTTTGTATATCTTTTATGTAGTCATTAATTTCTTGTAGCGCAATATCGGAAAAGCCTTCCTTGGCTATAATACCGTATATTTGTTCTAGTCTCATGTCCTACTTATATTTTTGACGCAAAGATAGGTATTATATTTGAGACTTCCAAATCTTTTGCTATTTTTTCGCTGCTGTCATCTTTTCGTAGAGCTTGAAGAGACACTCCAAGCGGGCTTCGTCTGAGGCGAAGGGATAGCCAGAATATGACACGTACCTGAAACAGGATGAAACAGGTGACACGTTCCTGTTTCACATTTGGTTATTTATGACTTGAACTCATCGGGGATGAAGCAGATGTAGTCCTGTTCGTCTTCGAGGTCCATGTGATCGGGAAGGTCTGCTTCGCTGAGGGGTTCTTCGTCCTCGTCAACCATGATGCTTATGTTGCGGATCTCTTCGCGGAGATGAAAATCATGGATCTCCTGAAAAGCGGCTTTGGAAATGCGTTCGTGCAGTTCTGGAGCGTCGTCTTGCAGAATGGGCATCAGACCGGCTTCCTTGTCGCCAGTATAGTCTTTGACCAGTTGGCGAATCCTGGCCACTTCTTCGTCGGAGAACTCTACCTCAAAGGAAAGGTCTTCTGTAACAGCAACACCTGGGCATCTATAGCCCAGAAACAGTTCAATGTCTAATTGGTACTTATTCATATTTTTAATGTTTTGATGGTGCAACATTACCAAATCGCTTGCAATTAGATTGTAGATTTATAGGTATAAGTTACTGTGTTAAAGTCCAGGAAAAACTTGGTAGTTAACGATAATAGTCATACATTTGCATCCGATTTAGCATCAAGAGTGCTTCAGTGCACACCAACCGAGCTTGCGTTATGCCACGGTGGTCAAACGATGCGAGTTAAGAGTGTATTAACTAAAATGATAACGGTATGCAATACTCCCGGATTGTTATTAATGAACCCCATGCCTCCATCGAGGGGCTTTACGATGAGCGACTGAGCTTCTGGAACATTGACGAGCGTTTCGTCAATGACATTGTGTTGAAGTGGACGGACTGGCACACTGACTATCTGTTTCATGGCTGCAGGAAGGAGCACATCAGGACTGTCAGATTCCCTTATTCGCGCTTCATCGTTGACGCAGAGCGTCTGTGGAACGACCCGCTGGAGGCTGCGGGTCAGGGAATCCTGTACAAGCAGTTTGATGGCTATTCGCGCATGATTCCTCAAGAACAGGAGGCGCATCTGCTGAGTCTGTGGCACCAGCACCAAGAGCGACTAAGGAACAGTCTCTGTGCTGACGCCCTTCTCCTTGACTGCCACTCTTTTCCCAGCGAGTTGAGCGATGTCGATATCTGCATAGGCTATAACGAAGACTGGTCGAAGCCCAGCAAAGACACCATCGAACTGGCAGTGAACCTCTTCGAAGACTGCGGTTATAAGGTGGGCATCAACGAGCCCTACAGCAATTCTGAAACGCCAGAGTGTCCCTTCCTCTATCAGTCTATGATGCTGGAAGTCAACAAGAAAGCATACATGGAAGCTGGCACCTTACGGCTGAAGCAGCATGTGCCTTATCGCAAGAGCGTTCGTGAGCTAATGACTACGCTGTTGTCAGCATTGTCAGTATGAATGGTTGCTGGTATGACACGTACCTGGTACCTGTCATACTGGTACCTGTCATACGCTTATATAAATAAAAAGAGTCAACCAGAAGATTGACTCTTTCAATGATTTTATGTCGAAAATTCGGAACCGCCCCGAATATTTTCACACGTCTTCGATAAAGTCTTCGAAGCCGTCGTCGTCAAGGACGAAGTCTTCGTCTTCTGACAAAATACTTTGCACGACACTGTCTACCAGCAACTGGCCGTGGTGCTGAATCTTCACCACCTGCATCTCTGGATTGATATATTCTTTCTTTTTCATCTTACTACCTCCTTTCTGCCATTATGGATATACACTCCCTTTGTGGTTGGCTTGCCAGTGAGCTTGCGACCATCCAGCGTGTACCACTGGTTGTTGGCTATTGTTTCACGGTTGTTGTTTATTGTTCCAATTTCCGTGGTCTCGCCGTCTCCGAAGTCAACTACGATGCTGCGTGCTGACAGCTCGCCATCGTTTGCCGGTACATAGAAGTGGCAGCGGAAGCACTTCAGTTGACGGGTGGTCTGGGAGTAGCCCAGGTTGTTTTGGGTAGCCATCATGATTATCTCGCTCTTGTGTCCCTGGTTGTCGCCAAGCAAGGCATCATTAGCTACGATGCTGAATGGTGAGTACTGGCCTACGAAGGTTACCTTCTGGTCGTAGTTCTCGACGGGTGTCGGCGTAGTGCTGCTGATGGTGACATTGCTGAATGTGGGATTCACGATGTTGTCACCCGTGGTCTCCCACTTGACGATATAGGGTTTGCCTGCCTCGATGGCATCCACGGTGTTGAACTTCAGCGTCAGCGCACCCGCATCAGACAAAGATGTACCAGTGTTAGAGTTGTCCATCGTCTTGATGGTGGCCCCAGCCAATGGGCTGGCAGCTATCTGCTCAGCAGTCATTGCGAACGGCAGACACAGCGTGTTCCAGTAGCCGTCCTTCGTTAGGGTGCGACCCACCAGGGTTACGTCGAGGGTTTCACCGCTTGTCGCTGCCGTTGCGATGAGGCTGCTGTTGTCGGCATTGTCAGCCAAAGCGACATGTGGGATAACGCTAACCGTCAGGTTGAGGCCGGAATAAGTGGTAAAGTCGTCCGAATAGAAGTAGATCGTCATGCTCTGACCCGTGCTGTTGACGGTGGGGATGGTGAATGGGGTGCCATCGAAATACTCGTTGCACATTTTGTTGATAAGCAGTTTATTGTCGTCTTTCGTACTACCGTCATAGACGCTCAGATAGTCTGCCTCCCAAAAGCTTCTCTGTATCGAGGCCTGGCCAGAAAGCCTTAGCGCATAGCCTTCGGAAGCGGTCAGGGTGAGGGTGCTGTTGCAGTTGTTGCTGTAGCGCTCGCCTGCACCGCCGTCGTCATATACCTTAAACGACTGCACGCCCATGGGGATGGTAATCGATTTGTCGCCTGTCTTGGGCATGTTGACGTAGAGGCCGCCTTCAGCTGTCCATGTATCGGTGAATGTCGGGGTGACGGTAACTGCTGAGAGGGGCATGGAGAAGGTGGCGGTGTTGTCGAACGAACCATCGCACTTCACGGCGACGGGATTGCTGTTGGCATCGACCACGCTGATGTTGCTGAGCAGATAACCGCTCTCGGGTGTAGCAGTCAGGGTGATCACATCGTTTATTTTGGCCTGCGTAGCGATGTTTTCGCCGATGCTGGCGGAAACAGAGCCGCCCGTTATAGGATTGCTTAAAGTGATGTCATAATCGGTACTGGTGCTGACAAGAGTCGCCGTCAGGTCGAGGCCAGCGAAATTGTCGCTGCCGTCCGAATAGAAGTAGAGCGTCAGGCTTTGCCCTGTGCTGTTAACGGTAGGGATGGCTCTCTCGCTATTATTACTGTAGCTATACAGTGCATCGATGAGTACCGTGCCACTGTTGTCGCTACCGTCATAGACCGTCAGGTTGTCTCTGGTATTCTCTGTCCTGATGCTACCCGAGAGCTGCAGTACGTAGCCTTCGGGAGCGGTCAGCGTAAGGGTACCGTCGCAGTTGTAGCTATAGTTACCAGTAGCACCGCCGTCGTCATAGACTTTGAACGACTGCATGCCCGTGGGGATGGTGATCAACTTGTCGCCTGCCTTGGGCATGTTGATGAAGAAACCACCCTCAGCAGTCCATGTGTCGGTAAACGTCGGGGTAACGGTGACTGCCGAGCGGGGCATGGTGAACGTGGCGATGTTCGTACTGAAGTTACAATCCACAGCAATGGGATTGCTGTTGGCATCAAGCACGCTGACACTGCTGAGCAGATAGCCGCTCGCGGGTGTGGCGGTCAGCGTGACCTCTTCGGTCATAGCGGCCTGAGCAGCGACTGTACCGCCGACGCTGGCTTCGATGGTGCCGCCCGCTTCAGGATTGTTCACGGTGATGGTAAACTTTTCCGATAGGTTTACTACCGTTACCGTCAGGTTGAGGCCGAAGTATTTGACAGCATTGTCCGAATGGAAGTATAGCGTCATGCTCTGGCCCGTGCTGGTGACGGCGTCGATAGTGGTCTCTGCGCCACTTGAGGAACTGCTCACTTTGTTGAGAAGCACCTTCTTGTCGTCTTTCGCGTTGCCGTCATAGACGGTCAGATAGTCATAGCCTTTCTCAGTGATAATGGTACCTGAGAGTCGTAGCACGCAGCCTTCGGGAGCGGTCAGGACGAGGGAACCATCACAGTCGTTGTCGTAGTGATTTTGAGGGCCGCCACCATTATCATAGACCTTGAAAAAGGTAATGCTGGCATCGGTGAGGGTCAGCTTGTTCTCGCCCGTCTTAGGAATGTTGACGTACCAGCGTTCCGCCGTACCTTCGGTCTCGTTAGTGTTTTCGGTGAGGTTTACGTCGTCTGCCCACGCCGTGGCCGTCGTGAGCATCGTCAAGAGCAGCATCATGGCCACCCTTGAAAACCATTTAATTGTTTTTGTTTTCATATTTATGATTTTGTAAAGTTAGTTTATGCTTGATGATGAGCCAGCAGGCGCTGAAAAGAGGGAATATCAGTTAAATGAATATTTTAATTCGAGTACAAAAGTACGCATTTTTATTCATATTCCACACATTTTCAATGTTAAAAGAGTAAAAAAGGATATATATATATATGTTCAGGAGATATTAATCCTGAACATATCCGTCACTTCATGGCGTAACAGCCATTCTATATATAAACAAGAATCCCTGACCTGCAAAGCAAGTCAGGGATTTACTATTTAACAAGATGAACTGTTTACGAGACCTCAATAGCCTTCGTCACTTTCTCCTTCGGTTCGGACTTCGGCATGGTGATGGTCAATATGCCGTCCTCCACCTTGGCAGAAATCTTGTCGCGGACCACATCATCAGGCAGTGTGTAGTTCTGCTCATAGTTTGAATAGCTGAACTCACGGCGCAGATAGTGACGGTGACTGTCCTCATGCTTGTGTTCCTGTTTGTTCTCAATGGCGATGGTGAGGTTGCCCTCGTCATTGATGCTTACGCGGCAATATTCTTTCTTGATGCCTGGAGCTGCAAGTTCCATGATGTAGTTCTTGTCGTTCTCCTTGACATTGACTGCGGGTGCTGTACTGTTGGCACGAGGCATCCAATCATTGTTAAAGAAATCCTCAAATACTGTTGGCATCCAACTGTTCTGAAACATTACTGGTAACATAATCAATACCTCCTAATTATAAGTTTAAAAGTTTAACAATGTTATTAATCCCTGCATTATAGCCGCCCCTTATCAAGGGGCTCTAAATCTTGATCGCCTCGGCTTTCGCTCCGGCTTTCACCAACAAATAAGCAAAGTACATGCCTATGCGGAAAAACGCTCGTAACTTTGCCAAGATGGCACGGATTTTAAACTCGCTTAAAGGATGCTGACAATTCCTTAAACTCAATTAAGCATGACTGACATTTCTTTAAACTCCCTTAAACATTGGATAGAAATTCTGTCAGTCTTCAAATCCAGAATTTATTCTTTATTCAAGGAATAAGTTTGTAAAAGGCTGGAATCACCAAGTGTCTCATAGGATGACCACCCCACCAGCTGTCATTCGCATACTGGAATCCTACTGAAGCATACAGTGCCTCGCCGGCAGGATTGCCCTTATCTACCAACAATCCGACACACGGCTGTCCCATCTTGTTGGCTTTCTCCTTCGTGGCAAGCAAAAGACTGTGGGCAATGCCTTGGCGACGATATTCTGGTAGGACAGCCAACGAATCAAGATAGAGCTCACCAGCCTGTGTCTCATCGTCCATGCCAGAATGATCCTTGCCGATGTATTCCTTGGCGGCCTTGATGAATGCTTGGCGAAGTTCATGTAGTCTGCCACCATCATAGCTGACAGCAATACCCACCACTTTGTTATCAGCCATCGCCACAAACGTATTCCTGTAGCTATACTGCGAATCCTCGCGCTCTACCAATGAGGTCATCATCTTTAGGAAGTCCTCTAAGTCATGCCCTACTCCACAAAAATGCTGGCAACAGTCATCTGTCATAGCCATCATTATCAGCTGGGCAATATCTGATGCTTGCGCCTTTGTCGCTTCTCTTATCACCTGTATTGCCATATCAATTTGTCATTAGAATAATCACACCACTTATGGCGATATACGCATAAACGATGTATCTGAAAATGCGATTGGGAATGCGCTTGAAGACGTAGGCTCCAAGGGTTGTGCCAATGATGACTCCACCAAGTCCGAAGCAGTAGTCTGACAAGACAGTCGTGGTAAAGAAGCCATTATAGGCACGAACAAAAGTCATCATCACATTGCCTATCAGAAAGTAAGTTTGCGCCATAGCCATATAGTGTTCCTTGGTGGGTTCCGACTGGATGAAATAGAGCACCGCTGGCGGGCCTTGCATGCCAAAGAAGCCTCCCATCAGTCCGCTCAGTGTTCCTGCACCCACCTGTACTCGTTTAGTTGTCGGCAGTTTTATCTTCTGACTGAACAGCGCAAAATAAATGCTGATAAGGATGAGAGCTACACCCAGGATTCGCTTCAATATGTGGTCTTCAATGCGGGTCAAAGCAAATATGGCTATTGTCGACACAATAATAAACGTCAGCAATATCGGCCAAAGTCGTTTCCAAGTGACATAGCTTCTCATTCGACACACGATGACAGCCGAGGTGGTAATGGCCAGAAGTCCGGAGAGTGTTGTGGCCTCGCCGTATGTAGGCAGGAAGAACGGCAGCATCGTCATGATGAAGATGCCGAAGCCAAAGCCCGTAGTGCGCTGCACAAAACTGGCCCCGATGCTCAACAGGAAATAACTTATCAATATTGAATGTTTATGGCTGCAAAAATAAGCATTATTTTCCAAACTCCCAAACTTTTTCGGGTAAATGCGAATTATGAGCGATTTTATGAAAACCGAGTGCGTGGTGAAATTTAACCGGACAGTAGTGATAGAATTTCTTAAAATTACTTGAATTTCAAGCAAAAAAGACTTATTTTAGAGGGAAAAGAGTAACTTTGCAGGAAAATTCAAACAAAGTATGACATTAAAAGAACATAAAACAACGAGAAAAAACTTCTTAATGATTATGTCTGTGCTTGCCTTCACCATTACAGCCAATGCGCAAGCAGGGAATTCAGACTCTCGCCAAAGACTGTACGAGTCTTTCCTCACTCCGCCTGACAGCATTCGGGTGGGATGCTACTACTATTGGGTGAACGAGCAGGTTGACCCCAAAGGTGTTGTGGCTGACTTGGAGTGGATGAAAGAGAACGGCATTACCTTGGCATTCCTGGCCACTGACATTCGCAACCACACGACATGGGATAATCCTTGGGAGGGGCAGACTTTCGGCAAAAATAAATTTCAGAGCCGCCTGTGGTGGAAGAATCTGCGTACGGCTCTGAAGACGGCAGGCGAGCTAGGCATAGAGATGGGCTTGTTCAACTGTCCCGGATGGAGTCAGTCGGGTGGTCCATGGGTGAAGCCCGAGGAAGCTATGCGCAACTGGACGCCCAACGGCATAGAAGTCTGTAAGACCAAAGAGGGCACCGACGTAATGTGCTCACCCTGTTCGCCCGATGCACAGGGGCTTGAGGTAGACAAACTCTCGAAGGTGCACGTGCAGAAACACTTCGAGGCATTCATTGGTGAGATTCTGCGCCGTATCCCTCAGAAGGACCGCCCCACGCTG
>CACYXI010000072.1 GCA_902778265.1 uncultured Bacteroidales bacterium
GGTGGTTTCGATATCATCGGTTCTGGTCGTACAAAGCTCGAGAAGAAGGATCAGTTCGACAAGGGTCTTGAGATTCTTCAGGCTCTCGACATCAAGGCACTCGTAATCATCGGTGGTGACGACTCTAACACCAACGCTTGTGTACTCGCTGAGTACTATGCAGCTATCAACGCTGGCGTACAGGTTATCGGTTGTCCTAAGACTATCGACGGTGACCTCAAGAACGAGGCTATCGAGGCTTCATTCGGTTTCGATACAGCTACTAAGGTATATTCTGAGGTTATCGGTAACATCATGCGCGACTGTAACTCTGCTAAGAAGTACTGGCACTTCATCAAGTTGATGGGTCGCTCTGCTTCTCACGTTACTCTCGAGTGCGCTCTTCAGACTCATCCAAACATCACCCTCATCGGTGAGGAGGTTGAGGCTAAGAACCAGACTCTCGACGACATCGTTACATACATCGCAGAGGTTGTAACAGATCGTGCTAACCTCGGTCTCAACTACGGTGTTGTACTCGTACCAGAAGGTCTTATCGAGTTCATCCCTGCAATCAAGAAGCTCATCGCTGAGCTTAACGATATGCTCGCAGCTAATCAGGCAGACTTCGACCTCGTTGCAGACGAGAAGAAGATTGACTACGTTCTCAAGCACCTTTCTGACGAGAATGCTGCAATCTTCAAGTCACTTCCTCTCTCAGTTTCTCGTCAGCTCGCTCTCGAGCGTGACCCACACGGAAACGTACAGGTATCTCTCATCGAGACAGAGCAGCTCCTCGCAGAGATGGTTGCTAAGAAGCTCGCTGAGTGGAAGAAGGACGGTATTTTCACAGGTAAGTTCGCTACACAGCACCACTTCTTCGGTTACGAGGGACGTTGTGCAGCTCCTTCTAACTGGGATGCTGACTACTGCTACTCACTCGGTTTCAACGCTTCTATGCTGATCGCTGCTGGCAAGACAGGTTACATGTCTTCTATCAAGAACACATTCAAGCCTGCTGACGAATGGATCGCAGGTGGTATTCCTATCACAGCAATGATGAACATGGAGAAGCGTTCAGGTGAGATGAAGCCTGTTATCAAGAAGGCTCTCGTTGAGCTTTCAGGCAAGCCTTACAAGTACTTCGTTCGTCATCGTACAGAGTGGGCTCGCAACACGAGCTTCGTTTACCCTGGCCCAATCCAGTACTTTGGTCCTACAGAGGTTTGCGACCGTCCTACATTGACTCTCACACTCGAGCAGGAATAATCCTAAAAACAAATAAAGAATGAAAAATGAAAAGTGAAAAATGCTAATCTGTATTTTATTATTTTTCATTTTTCATTTTTTTATTTTTCTGAACAGACACTATTTGAAAGAATATGGCAAAGAAGCAACACAAGAAATCTCCACGCAAAAACCTCCCACGCAAGCTGTGGTGGGGCATTGGCTCTGTGGTAACTCTTGTTTATATTGCCATTTTCTACTATTTCTTCGTTGGTCCAACAGGCTTCCGTTGGCGTGCGCTCTATGGCGACGCGCAATATCCTGAAGGCTACGAGATACAAGGTATCGACATTTCCCACTATCAGGGCGACATTGACTGGGCAAAGCTCCAGACTGCCATCATAAACAAATGCCCCGTGCGCTTCGTGATAGTAAAGTCAACAGAAGGCCGTTCTCTCGTTGACGAGAACTTCGCCTATAACTTCGACCAGGCACGCGAATTTGGTTTTATACGTGGCGCCTACCATTTCTGGAGCACAAAATCAAGCGCACGCGATCAGGCTTATTTCTTCCTTGACAATGTGAAACTTGAGCCTGGCGACCTGCCACCCGTCCTTGACGTGGAGGTAAAACGCAAGGATCAGTCCGTAGAAGACTTCCAACGTGACATCCTTACATGGCTTCATATCGTAGAGGATCAATATCACGTCAAGCCTATCATCTACACGAGCTATAAGTTCAAGATGGCAAACCTTGCCGACAAGCGATTCGACGACTATCCCTACTGGATTTCACATTATTATGTGGATAAGATGCAGTACAAGGGCAAATGGAAATTCTGGCAGCATACTGATGTTGGTTCTCTCCCAGGTATCGACGGCTACGTGGATCTCAACATCTACAACGGCTCGTTCTACGATTTAAAACAGCTATGCATTCCTGAATAATTAGTGAAAAGTGAATAGTGAAAAGTGAAAAATTCAAGTTACGCTCTATCGCTATGGCTTTCACTAACAATCAACAAACATTGCAAACTCAAATTCTTCACTCTTAACTCTTCACTCTTCTCTTTTAAACTCAAAAAAATGAACTCTCGTCACTGGGTTGCCTGCTGGGGCAACGCTACATCAATAACCGACCGTAAGGAATCTGTATATGCGAAGGATATTACCCTTCGCTACCCTATCCGTATGTGCTTCGACGGCAATAAGATACGTCTTCGTTTCTCTAACCTTACTGGAACTGAGGACGTGACCTTGACGCGCGTATTCGTGGCTCTAAAGAATAAGGAGGACTACGAGCCTGTACCTGTGCTTTTCTCGGCAAAAGAGAGCGTGACGATAGCACCAGGCAAGGAAATCGAGAGTGATGAGGTAGAAATCAACATCACAGCCGGAGACACTATTGACGTAAGTATATACCTCGGTGGATTTACCCAGATGAATGCCGGCACACTCATAACAGGGCCTTTGTCTAAAGGTCAGTACAGCTATGGCGACTTTGCCACTCAAGCCACTCTCCCACTCGACCTTACACGCAACACAAACTGGTTCTATTTCCTCAACACCATTGATATTCTCACAGATGAAAAGAACCATGCCCTCGTTTGCTATGGCGATTCAATAACAGCCCAGAGTTGGCCTGATTATCTCGCTCTCCGAGCATGGAACGAAGGCTATCGAAACGTATCTATAATCCGTCGTGCCGTTAGTGGTACTCGCATCCTCCGTCAGTACGACTGTATCACATACGCGGCATACGGTCTGAAGGGTGCCACCCGATTCCCTATCGAGATGAACGTATCAGGTGCAACAGCCGTTATTATTCAGCATGGTATCAATGATATCATCCACCCTGTGGGCACAGATGTAAACCCATTCCGTCCATGGAGCGATATGCCAACGCTTGAGGACATGATTCATGGAACAGAAGACATATACGTCTCTCATGCCCGCAAACTTGGTCTCAAGGTTTATAGCGGTACTCTCTTGCCAATCTATGGCTGGCGCACATACAACGAGGAACGTGATGCTTTCCGTGAAAAGTTCAACGAATGGCTACGTACAAGCCCAGTTTTTGATGCTTGTATCGACTTCGACAAAGCCGTACTCGATCCACAACATCCAGCAGCATTCGCTCCAGGATTCGACTCTGGAGATCATCTTCACCCAAGCGAAAAGGCATACGAGGCTATGGCAAATGCCGTACCAGAAGAGTTGCTCAAATAAAAATGAAAAATAGATTTAAGAGAATCCTAAAAGTGTCAGGCATCGCTATTCTATATTTGCCTGCACTTATATTTTCATGCATATACATAATCTACATAATTTCTGGATTTAACGATGAATGGGGAACAAAACCAGAATTACGTAATATGTTAGGAGCGTGCCTCTTGGTATGTACCATATATATTGGTATTCCTGCCATCATTGCATTCATTTCTCTTTGTTATGCCTTTTTGGGGAAAAGCCGTTGGGCAAGAACACTGAAATACATCCATATCGGAAATGTAACTGTCTATATTATAATATACATATTTGCACCTAATAATCAGCCAACCACAGCCCAAGAGATGGAAGACAACTATCTCCTGCATAAAAATGATATGGAGGCTCTTATCAGATATGTTAATTCCTCAGCAAAGCCACGCACAGAACTAAAATACATTAGAAAAGAAATTACCAACACAGACGACAAAAATCTTCAAACCATCAAAAAAATGATGGAAAAGGCTAACGTACAAGAAATAAACATAAAAACGGTAAATGCCGACTCATTTCAGATACGTAGTGAACTCGTATATAAGTATTATCCTGGCAGGAAAGGCAAATCTAATTATCATTACAATATAAGTCTAAATACCGACAATATCGTGGATCCAATAGAATCCAACTTGTTATGGATAGTGATTATAAACTATAATGACAGTGTAAGTTTTGCAGACTACAAAGCCTACATGGGTGGATGCTATTTTCCTGACATAGAAGACTTTGAAAAGAAGCTCGAAGCACGCAAGAATCAGAACAAGAAATAGTTACGACATGTTTCACAGTCAATTTAAGGATATAATTGATATTGGTGTAATACTTTTGGCATAAAAATGAAAAAAGTTTTTAAGGCCGAGTATTACATCTTTGATGTTGTGAGCACACTAATCTTCTGAATAACAAGCTCTTATCCTTGGTGTAATACTCATCAAAGTATTACACCACTATTACACCAAATACTCAAAATTGGTGTAATACTATGTCTTAAAAACTTTTTTTACTTTTTTATCTCTACGAGTATTACACCAGTTCAATAGTCAATTAAAATTCAAATTCTGCAAGTCAGAAATTGTCAAACTTGAATTGCGAATTGTCTTTGACTCTTCTCTACCTCCTAACCAAACTCGATGAACCATCGCTATTTGTCCTATATAGAAACGGACTTTCATCGAGTTTGCACCGACTTTGCACCGACTTTGGTACGGAGGAAGAGCGAAGGATCAACGGACTTGCATCGGATTTAGAGATAATTCAAAAAATCACTCAATATCTTCATAATCGCAATCACAATCATGCTCTTCATAACAACTATCATCCTCATAGTTGTCACAGAATGAATTATCATTGCAATCTTCATCACATTCATGATTCATACAACACTCGTCATAACCATCCTCATATCCACGCTCGTATGAGTCGCTATATGAATTATTAGAATTGTTATTTTGCTTCTGGTTACTATTACCAAAGATAAAACTTAGTAAGCCCATAATACTTTTTATGTTTTAACTTTTTCCCTTAACATATTCTTTGAGTTTTTCACGAACGATTTCAATATCATGTTCATGATTTCTTTTTATGCGTTTTGTCTTACCAAAGTCACTATAATGAATCGTTATTACTTTAATACCATGATCTGGTAAGACCTTTTGACGTCTTTCATCATAAATTAGTCTTTGTTCACCTCGGGAAACACCACTTACAGTCGGTTTATTATCGAAGAATGGAGTGGACTCTGAATGTTGAATTTCACAATATTCCACCACAAGATTCAAATCCTCATAATAAGCATCAACTGGCAGTTTAACAGGTTGCCTACCTTCCCTAGCATCACCTACTAAAAAAGGAAAACGATGCTGTCTGGACGCTTTTCTTTCAAGAACCTCGTCACATAATCCAACAACATAGTATTCATCAGAATTGACACGTCCTCCATTACTTTTTTTATTGGTCGCAACCACAGATTGTTTCGGAGATTCTAATTTGGTAGATACAAGATTGTCTTTGGGGTCAATAGTTTTATCTATAAAATACCAATAAATATTCTTTTCTTTCTTTTCGCCAAATAAATATGGAATGGCTTTTAAATTATTTTCTTCATTCAACTCTCTAAGTAACTTCCTTAACGGAAGTCCACCTCTTTGGTCTTTTTTATTATAGATACCTTTTTGTACCAAAATTCCCATTAGGACTTTAGGCTTAATACATCTTGGATTAGTACTATCGGCAAAGAATTCCTCTAGTACTTTATTAATTGCATTTATACGATCTTGTTTATTCATAACACTAAATTATTAATTTATGTAACATAAACTACTTATCTCTTCGATTATATTTTATGAGTATAAGCTTAAAAAGTTTATATTGTAGCATCCTAAGAAACCTTAAGACGCTACAATATGTATCAAATTTTACTGATGCTGTTCACGCAACAGGTCATTCACGGTCTTTACAGGATTAAAGGTGCCGAGTGGAACTTCTACGAAGATGGTGTTCCAATCGCTCATAGCACCATTCCAGAGACCTGGGAGCTCAAGAGCCTTGAGTTCCTTACCGTTCTTTGACTTGCTTGAAATGAAGCCTGTGGTACGATCTACATAGTCTGGGAGGTTGAAGGCATTGCCCTTATAGTCCTTAACCGCACAAACGAGGTCAACAGGATTGAAGTGAGTGCCCTCTGTGAAGTACTTCATATAGGTCTCGTTGTTCTTGTCAATCTGAGAAGACTCAAGAATCTGCAAAGAATAAGTGCCGTCCTGATTATATGCAAGGAACGGACCACCACCAGGCTCACCGACATTCTTAACCACACCAGCAACACGCATTGGACGGTTCAGTTTCTTTCTCAGATAGATAACGAGCTCTGCATCCTCAAGTTCCTTCAAGTCTGCCTTTACGCAACAAAGCTCATGCTTAACGAAACGTGCGATCTCAACAAGCTGCTCGTGAGTATATTTGCCAGAATCAAGAAGTTCGAGATATTCAAATGCCTTCTTCTGCAAAGTAACGAGCACACCTGCGATAACTTGCTTCCACTCAACGGTTTCTGGTTTCAGACGATCTGGCACAACATTATCAATATTCTTCACAAAGATAACATCGGCAGATATTTCATTCAGATTCTCAATCAAAGCTCCATGACCACCTGGACGGAACAACAAACTGCCATCAGAATTACGGAATGGAGTATTGTCAGGATTTGCAGCAACGGTATCTGTGCTTGGCTTCTGCTCTGAGAATGAAATATCATATTTAACACCAAACTTCTTTTCATAACCCGCAGCCTTCTCTGCCACCTTTTGCTTGAAGAAGCCCATGTGCTCGTGAGAAACGGTAAAGTGAACATTTGCCTCACCTGCAGAAGCTGCATACAAAGCACCCTCTACAAGATGCTCCTCCATAGGGGTACGAGCACCATCCTCATATTTATGGAACAGCAGCATACCCTTTGGCAACTGACCGTAGTTCAAGCCGTCAGCATCAAGCATTCCCTTTGCCACAGACTTATAGTCGCCCTCAGCAATAAGAGCCTTGATACCCTTGCCCTTCTGCTGCTTGAGGAGAGCATCAAGAGCATCATAGAAAGCGAACTTCTCGATATTATCAAAATACTTCTTCTCAAAATCAGTTGTAGGAGTATCATATTCAGCATCGACAAATGCGAACATATCCTTAAACATACGTGATGCTGCACCAGAGGCTGGCACGAACTTAACAATCTTTTTGCCCTCTGCCTTATAGTCGTTCCATGCCTTGACATACGCCTTCACCTCATCGGCTGTAGGAGCCAATATACCCTTACCGATGGCTGCAGGTCCTTCAAGTTTAAGGAATGGGAAACCGGTTTTGAACTCATCAAGCTGCTGCTCGAGTTTTTCTGCAGTGATGCCCTTGGCAGCCAACTGCTTCAGATCTTTTTCTGTCAACATAGATATTTAGGTTAAAATTATTTACTATTTGACAATGTACTATTTACTATTTATTTACAATTTGCTATTTGCTGTTGGTATTTACTATTTTGCTGTTACACTTATGGTTCTGCCTTGATAGTAGAAAAATTGTACATCTACAAAATTGTAAATAAATAGTAAATAGTAAATAACCAAATAGTACATTGGCATTGTCGCTACAAAGGTAGTGTTTTTATTTGTTTTCTGCAAGATAATCAAGCAACTTTTTTTCTCAATTATTAAATTATGTTAATATTACAATAAATCACGAATTGTTTTATACAAATTCAAATAAAAAGATGTAACTTTGTCAACAAATAATAACATAAAGAAGTTTGGCTTATGACTAAAAATATATTCTCCATAGCATTTGCAGCATTTGCAATATTCGGATCTGCCCAGATAGCGGATGCAGCTCCCCTTATGGAACTTATTGAGGTTGAGCAGCAAGGGCCACAGATCACACTGACCGCCAACAACGTACTTCATATTGTAGGTGGAGCTGGTCAGACGCTCGAAATCTACAATGTAGCAGGCGTGAAGCTAAAGACAACAAAGATTAGCGACTATGAACAGCGCGTTGATCTGAATCTCTCTAAAGGCTGCTACATAGTCAAGGTTGGAAAGACCGTACGCAAGATTTCATTGAAATAAGAATTTGTAAATGAAAAATGAAAAGTGAAAAATGAATAATACAAGTTTGTTTTATTCGTTGAAAAAATACTAATCTGTATTTTATAATTTTTCATTTTTAATTTTTCATTTAAAAACATAAAGGACCTATGACCAGTGGCACCTGAAAACGATGCTATCTGGTCATTTTTTTGAAGACAGAAATAAATGAGGAACCACTTATCAATGCTTTATTCTCTCTGCGTTATGCTCATGATGGTGTCATGCGCAAAAGAGAAAGTTGTAGAGCATCCGTATGCAGGACTTTCCTCTGAATACTTTGATTCATTCTCTGACGAGGCTCTGACGGCTGACGCTCAGGAAATCAGAGACTACATACAGACAATAGTGAAAGCCGACCGTGACAGTCTGAAGGCCGACCGCTACACGAGAGCACACTATAAGTTCTTCTCCACGTCACCTTCCGCCTTTCTATGGATTAACCGCAAAGGCATCTCATCACAGGCGGACACGCTCCTTGCCTGTCTTGACTCATGCGAACTCGACGGATTCGAGAAACGACAGTTTGGTGTGGAGTACATCCGAAAGGATCTTGAAACACTCCGTAACCTTTCATTCGAGGCAGAAGGAAAGAACAGCATCAACAGAGTGTTAGCCCGACTGGAGTATAATCTCACAAAGGCATTCCTACGCTATGCCGTTGGTCAGAGATATGGTTTCACTAACCCATACGACTTATTCAATCGTCTTGACGTACACGATTCCACTCCCGAGCGCATAACATATCGCCAGCTATTCGACGATTCCACACACATCTGCGGAAAGCAGACTTTCTATGGTGCTATCAATGCCATCAAGCACGATAGCGTGGGCATATACCTCGCCAAGGCTATGAACCACACGCCTATCTACAACAAGATAAAGGCAGGACTAAAGAATAAGGAACTTGACAGTCTGACCATCCGAATAAACCTTGAGCGCGCAAGATGGAAACCTACCGATGCACCTCATCTGCATGACGAATATCTCATAGTCAACATCCCGGCTTTCCACCTCTGGGCTATGCGCAACAACCGTCTTGCCCTTGACATGAAGATTGGATGTGGCCAGAGAAAGACAAAGACTCCGCTTCTTCATAGCAAGATCAAGCGTATGGATCTTAATCCGCAATGGACTATTCCTTGGAGCATCCGCAAGAAGGAGATCAACGGAAAAGGTGGAAATGCGGATTATTTCTATCGCAATCACTACTTTGCCCGCAACAAGCAGACGGGACAGAAACTGACTGGTGCAGCCATCACCAACAGTATAATAATGTCACCCGACTGGTCGATTGTTCAGGAAGGAGGAGAAGGCAATTCACTCGGACGCATCATCTTCCGTTTCGACAATAACTTCTCTATCTACGTCCACGACACATCATCGCCAGGTGTCTTCGACCGCTCAGTACGAAGCGTATCACACGGTTGCATACGTGTAGAAAAGCCTTACGAACTTGCCTGCTACATGCTTAGGGATAAAGATCCCGAAATGGCAGAGAAGATACAATACTCTATGGAGGCTGACATGTCAGACCCCAAACGAGACAGAAGTAAACTGGTGGGTTCAAAGAAGGTTGACCCGCAAGTACCTATATTCATCGTCTATTACACGCTGTTCCCTGTGCCAGAAGGAGAGCTCCAGAGTTTCCCCGACATCTACGGCTACGACAGCGTTATAGCTAAAGCCCTCAGAGCAATATGACAGACAAAGAAGCCAGATTCTCTAAGATAGTCAGCCAGTATAGCGAACAGCTATATTGGAAGGCGCGTCAGATTGTGATACGTCATGAGGATGCTGACGATGTCGTGCAAAACGCATTTCTCAAGGCATGGTCACGCTTTGATGATTTCCGAGGTGATGCCAATATCTATACATGGTTATACCGCATCACCGTGAATGAAGCCATTGATTTTCTAAGAAGAAAACACGAACAGGTATCACCCGACGGGGAGATGAGAATTGCCGACAATCAGTTTGCTGATGACTATTTCGACGGAAATGAGACACAGAAACTGCTCTACGAAGCAATGGATACCCTACCAGAAGCACAACGAGCTACGTTCTCTTTGCGCTACTTCGATGATATGCCCTACTCCGAGATTTCCAAGGTATTGGGAACAACAGAGGGAGGTCTGAAAGCCAACTATCATCTCGCCGTAAAAAAAATTAAGGATTTTTTTCAACGTAAGAATTAAACCTTTGCGATTAGTATTCGTCATAACAACAGAAAGGAACCATATTATGAATAACGATCTTAATGACATATTAGACAGAAAGCAACTCGAGCAGAACCCATTCAAGGTTCCCGAAGGCTATTTCGATACGCTCAATACGCGCATCATGGATAAGGTTGCAAAGCAGGCTTTAGCCCCAAAGGATGAAAAGCCAGCCCAGGCAAAGAAAGTCCACATGCACGTGCTCCGTTGGGCAGCCGCATGTGCCTGTGTGCTCGTAATTGGTGCAAGTGCCGTGATATACACATTCAAGGACACTGACACAGCCAAGGTGCCTGAAACAGCACAGCAGAGTATCACAACAAGCGAGGATGCTTTCAATCAGGCAGCTGACTATACCATGCTCGACAATCACGACATGTATATGATGCTGGCAGAAGAGTAAATATTTTCATAGTGCATAGTTTTTAATTTATAGGAAATGAAATATATACTTACACTATTCTTAGCCCTTGCAATGGTCATCCCGATAACTGCCCAGAACAACGATCAAAAGCAGGATGAACGCACGGAAGGTCATAAGGAAGAGCAAAAGAAGTTTGACCCCGAACGCTATCAGCGCGAACTTGAGGCTTTCATCTGTCGTGAGGCTTGTCTCACCAAGCAGGAGGCACAGGCTTTCTTCCCACTCTATCGGCAGATGCAGCAGAAGCAGCGTGCCATCTATATGAAGAAGAAAGTCTTTGATAAGGCAGCCCTGTGCGACAACAAAGCAGCTGAGGCAGTCATTACCGCATACGATGAGCGTGAACTGGCAATCAAGAAGCTACAACAGCAATATCACAAGCAGTTCATCAAGGTGATGCCGGCAACAAAGGTATTGAAGTTCATCCATGCAGAGGAACGCTTCAACCGCAATATGATGCGCAACTTTTCAAAGAGACCGCAACAACCACAGCCACCACATCATCCAAACAAGAAATAACAGAATAAAGCTCGGCTATCGCCGGGCTTTATTCGTTTCTACAACATGGAAGCTTTTCGCTTCTTTCCTTGGATTTTTATTTGGAAAGTAAATTATAAGTAAATTATGACCAGTAAATTACAAAGCGACATTCGTCGCAAGGAAAATTATAATTTTATGTTTCTTCAATTTACTGATAATAATTTAACGCGAGTTCAACGAATTTCATCAACTCATATAGAACTGAAAAACACGTGGTTGAAGGAGCTCTGAAAGAGCGGCACCTAATAGCGAAGGGCGTGAGCCTTGGATATATAGACATTATTAAGGGTGTGAGGTCTGAACGTCGAAGAGGTCGGCGGCCGAAGGGAAAGCCAAGGACAGACACCTATCATATTTATTAGGTGTCGCACCTACGGCGCTCACTAAAAAACATCATCATAGGTAGCACTAACGTACTACCCTTTTAGGTATCGCTCTTTCAGAGCTAATTCGTCGAACTGACGTTAATTTACTGAATTAATTTACTTATAATTTACTTTCCAAAGATAAGGAGCGTAATCTCCAAAAGGTATATTTTTACTTTCCAATATGTCAAAGAACGCTGTTCCTCTGCTAATCCTCTGCTATGTCTCTGCTACACCTCTGCTAAAGCTCTGCCACATCTCTGCTACTGTAGCAGAGGAAATGCCTTTTCAGAGCGGTGGCACGACGGAGGCACATCGGATTCATAAGGGATTGTCAAGAAATGTTCCGGAATCACTCTCTCAACCACATTACAAAGATACTAAATTTTCGGGAGATATGCAAGCTAACACAACACGATTTCAGTTTTTGCGTCAAGATGCGTAGCGTTGCTTTAAAAATCACAATAAGGGGTGGGGGTGAATTATAGGAGGTAAGAAAAAAATCAATAAATAAAAATGCAAATTTACATTTTATTTATTGATTTTTTTCTATACTATATAGGAAATTACCCCCACCTCCCCCACCCCTTGGGGGCTTACGAAACATCTTTGGATAAAACATTAATTGTGAATGTTAAGCCTTTCCCAAAGGAATGATGGGATATGCCTCCAGAAGAAACATAGAATGCGATATTTCCAGTCAATGATTACCTTACGCTTACCATTACGAACGGCTTTCAGAATATGCCTAACCACATAATCGGTATGCATCTCCATAGGATAGCTGTCACCTGCAATGAAATCGGTTGCCACAAAACCAGGGCGAATGTCGGTAAAACGGATATCAAGTTTCTGGATGTGTGCCAACTGAGCAAGAGCCTCAATATACGTCCAGTCAAAACGCTTGGTTGCCGAATATGAGGGGGCTGCACCGAGTCCCTTTGTACCTGCAACGCTTGATATCACGGCAATCCTTCCAGAGCGTTTCTCCTTCTTGAAATAGTTAAAGGCTGTGATAACCATCTGAACAAAACCGTAACTGTTGGTTAGAACAGTCTGCTTCTCAATAGACAGATCAAGAGCCATATTCTGCTTTCCATAGCCAGAACTATGGAAATACAAATCCATACCGCCCATCTCGCCGATCAGTTCCATGAGCAATGAAGGTGCTTCTTCCTTAGTCACATCAATGACCTTGGTAAACACCCTTTCTGGTGCAATCGCCTTTATCTCGTCAAGAGCCTCCTTGCGACGACCACATACACCTATTATATATCCTTCTGCAAGAAGTCCGAGGGCAATGCCACGCCCCATGCCGGATGTGGCACCCATGATTATTGCTTTTTTCATAAAAAGACCCACCCCCTTACCCCCTCCCATAAAGGGAGGGGAGTAATTAGTATTACTAATGAAAGAGGGATAAATATTATATTTCTAATAGACCTCAACACCCCTTCATAACGTACAAATGTAACTACTCCCCTCCCTTTATGGGAGGGGTAAGGGGGTGGGTCTTCTTACCAATTCATAAGTTTCTTCAAGAACGGAATCAACTCTGAAGCCATCTTTTTATGCTGCTCCACACTTGGATGCCAGTCAGCACCATAGCCGAGGTCGCCAGTCTGGAAACTCATGTCAAAGCGATAAATCTCCTTGTCACCCTTCTTATGCGCATCCTCCATAACCTCATCCATAGTCTTCTTAGCAAGAATAAGAGCATCGTCACCCATCATAGAACCACTAAGAAGCACGATCTTTGCCTTTGGATAATGATCACGCACCTGCTTTACGAGATTAACATATCCCTGTTTCAAGAGCTTGGGATCAGCACCCTTGGTACTTGTATCATTAGTTCCGAGATTGATACATACAAGCTGAGGAGTATAGCGAGAGAAATCCCAATTCTCTGACTTGTCATAGAGAAGCGTGTGAGGATATTCAGTATTCATGTTGATGGAATCGCCCGTAACAGGACCATCCCAACATCTATACACACCAATACCACTACGAGCTACTACCTGATGAATTGCACCAAGAGCCTGTGCCGTGAGGTTAGCGTATGTATAGTAATGGTTGCAAGTCTCATCCTGAAAATGATCAGCACGATCCGTGTCCTCCACTCCATATCCACAAGTGATGGAATTGCCGATAAACTCCATCTTCCTCTCAGGCATAGCTGGAGCCTCAAGCATCTTCGCATTCTCATCGAGGATGAAGCCACGGAACTCACCAATACGCTCGTAGCCCTCCGTGACATACATAGCGTTCACCTCATGACGACCTTCAGGAAGAGCAGCAGCAAGCGAAACGACAGAGTCACGCTCAGCGTTGAATCCAACCTTGAAAGCCTTGCTGCCGTCTATACGCACCATGAAATAGCCACTTTTAGGCTTTGCCATCATCTTTAAAGATGTGCCAGTGAAGGCAGCGCGAATCTGCACGCCAGGGAATGTAAATGATGGTGATTGCGGATTGCGGAAGCTTACACGACCAACATACTGAATATTACTGTCTGTTGCAGGAATTATGTTTCCTGCCTGTTTGATTGTTGAAACATTCTGCGCTGTGGCAGTCATTGCCATCAGAGCAAGAGAAAAACCTAAGCAAGTCTTTCTGTATTTAGATTCAATCTTCATATATAAAACAATTATTAAAAAATTCAAGTTTAAAAGGCTCCGCAGAGACAGCCTGAAAGGCTAAAAGCCTATAGCCTAGGGCATCGCCCTAGGTATATGGAGGTTGGTAATTTCGCCCTAAAGGGGCAAAAGCATTTATTATTAGAGCTTTTGCCCTTACAGGGCGCTAGCTACTTCTCCCAATCCCCCTAGGGCGATGCACCAGGCTATGAGCTTTTGCCCCTTCAGGGCGCTATTGACTCCTGCGAATACCACATACCGTACTAACCACTTAGCATTACTATCTAGGTAATTAGTAATTCGTAATTATTCAAGCGGCAACATAAACACAAACCTTGCACCATTCGTGTAGGACGTATCAAGATGAACGTCACCCTTGAGGATGGTCGCAATGTTCTTGCAGATACTGAGACCAAGTCCCGCACCCTGCTTGAACGCATTCAACTTGGTGAAGCGCTCGAAGATATGCTCAGCCTCGTCGGCAGGCACGCCCGTACCAGTATCAGTCACGGAGAACGTTATCATTCCCTGCTTCTCCGTCAACGATGAATGCACGTGTATCTCGCCCTTTTCCGTATGCTTACAGGCATTGGTAAGGAAGTTTACGAGCACCTGCTGAATCCTATGCTCATCCGACTTAATGGTATAGTCATCATCTACCTCACTGGTATAATACAATTTTACACCTTCCGGCAAGCGCGTCTCTGCCGTCTTCATCGACTGCCGACATACATCGTTGCATCTCACGTCAGAGATTGTCACAATGAACTGCCCTCGCTCTACGTCGCCTATACTCAGTATGTCATTTACAAGCATGATGAGCAGTTCAGAGTTGTTCTGAATATACTTCACATACTCTTCCTTCTCCTGTGGAGAAACTACATCATCAGGCATGGAGAGCAACTGTGAGAATCCAACCACAGCATTGAGGGGAGTACGGATCTCATGGCTCACGTTCTGCACGAACATAGTCTTCAACTGGTCAGAATGCTCAGCCCTTTCCTTCGCCTCACGAAGCTCCCTCTGGGCAGTCATCAGCTCCGTGGTATCAATGGCGAAGATGTGTATCACGTTATCATCCTTACCGAGCAGTACAAGCATCTCATGGAAGCATTGCAGTTCCTTCATCTCGTATGAGAATCGAATTGCCTTCTTCTTTTCCCGTAAGCCCTCGGAAATACGACGTATCAGTATCTCTGTAGATCCAGGATACCAATCCCTCATTCCGTCGTATGCCACAGGCGCATTCATCTTCTCCATATTCTTCTCAAAGGCGAGATTCACCTTCAATGCCTTGAGATCCACAATCTCACCAACCTCGTTGTAGATAAGTTCCCAACTACTATAGTTGAATGGAGCATTCTTAATAAGCGTGTAATATCGTTCAGATGAATCCCACAGAGCCTTCTGCTTCTTATAGAGGTAGAAGAAAAGCATAGTAAGACCTGAGAGGGTAAGCACAACGAGCAGCAACGCCATCACACGGTATTCCTCCCATATCGTTGGCGGCAGGTTCTTCAGATTCCATTCATGCTCATGTTCGCGTGGATCAAATCCATAACGACTTAGCACAGGATAGTTCACCGTTGGCTTATCCCTGGTAATAGTGACGAAAGGTATATTGCGTGGATTCTCACCACGATCTATCACTGCGCATACTATGCTCTGCAAGGTGTTCTTAAATTCATCGTGATTGTAAGATACAAAACCTGCCGTCTGACACTCATCATCTATAATCGTGTAATAGATGTTATACATCAGATTAAATCGCTCCAACGCACGTCGTACACCTATATACGGCAAAGTCTTATCCTTCATATCCGACTTTGTATGCCAGTTACAATATATGAAGGCCGTAGTGTTCTTATCCTTGTTAGCTGCCAGCATCGACAGGTCACGATAGTTGATGTTACGAGGATGCAGAGGCGTAAAACTGAATCCCATAGCCTTTGCCACCTTGTGCATATTAAGTTCAATCTCGCGTGCTACAAACTCCTCACCTGCAATGAAATAGAGATTCTTAACGTATGGCTGATTCTTGCAAATGAGGTCAATAGTCTCACTCATATACACAGGCGAATAGACGAATGTCATATTCTTTCCCTTGGCAAGAGTCTTCATCGGGATTCTATGAGTGCCGACCTTTGGAACCGAGTCGCACACATAGTCCTTTGTACAAGCATAGTTAAGCTCACCGAGCAGAACCATCGGCACATTAGGCCATTTTCTCTGGAAATCCTCTGCAAGGATATAGTTTCCCGGACCGAAAATCACGATAAGATCAGGGCGCTTTGAAGCATAATGAGTGAAAATAGTATTAGCCTGTTCGTTGAAGTCATCAACACTTCTGAATGAAGAGTTACGCATCACAGCCGTCCAAATCCTCAGATCTGGTCTTGTGTTCTCAAGCATGTGTATCGGATCAAGGGTATTCAGCGCCCACGTACCATGAGTAGCAAACGGACATACCACCAACACATCTTTCTTGTCACCGGCAAGCAGTGGCATGAAGAACAATATGCTTATTATGGAAAGTATGAATCTTTTCAAGGTGAGCAAGATTTTTGAATTAGCTATGGGTTTGGTTGCAAAATTAATAAAATTAATTTAGAAAGTAGAATAAATCACAAAAAAAATTGCATCATAGTGCAAAAAAAGCGTATTAATCCATTTCCATCACTCTTACCTCCCCTCTGTTTCCAGTTGCAAGTCCCTTCATATAGATGGGATTTGCAACGGATTTGCAACGGATTTGCAGCGGTCTTGCAAGGAAGTGAAGAGTGAAGAGATAAGAGTGAAGAATTTGAGTTTGTACCTTTGGCGATGGCCCTACGCCGAATGGCATTCATCACTTTTCACTTTTCGTTCTTCACTATTTTTCCGCTCGTGGCCTTTGATTGGAAAACGTAACTTAAATTCTTAACTCTTCACTCTTCGTTCTTCACTTATCTGGCTGCAAAGTTACTAAAATATTTTTCGGAACTGCAATAAAAATGCGAGAAAAACGAGCGAAGTATCAAAAAAAATACATTGCGGACGTGTAAGTATCAGAATATCAACAAGAAATTTTCGGAAAGAGTTTTGGGTGCGCGTTGCTCGTCATTTTCGTCATTAGTCATTTTCGTCATTAACGACTTTCGGGGGGGATTTTGCCTCTATATAGTAAATATAAAAAATTATATTTACTATATAGCCGATTTTCGCCCGTCATCAACTCGCTTAATGACGAAAATGACTAATGACGTTAATGACGGAAATTTATGCGAACGGCAGAAGAAAAAAGCAGATGAAATATTTGGAGGTGTGAGGAGAAATGTTTACTTTGCAGACGGAAAACCGAACTCAATATTAAATATCAAAAATATCACATTATTACAGTATATCTACAACTTTTTGTATTAATAAATGTTTTGAATACCAAAATATTAGTTATAAAAATGCGACGAATTGACGTTACCTAAATAGACGCAGAATTCCACGTTTTTTTTTCGAGCATTTCGTGCTCGTTTTTGGTTCTTTTACGACACTGTGATTTCACCCCACATAGTCTTTTCTTTTGTTTGGACACAAATCTAACATATAACTGTTAGGAAAAATAGGGAGAGAGGCACATTCCACATTTTGGGAATCTGTCTCTTTCGGAACAAATTTAGCATAAAAAGACAAAACCACATTGCTGATTCACCAATCTGGTTTCAAAGGAAATTGGTTCATATTTGTAAATATTCCGATAAACAACCTATATTCTCTGCAGTAGTGAGAATATCATACCCTATATGGTGAAAAAGTACCCAAAAAGTCCTAAAAGGACGACATATTCTAGGGTAGTGCGTGAGCGCTACCTATTGAAGTATAGTTATTTATTAGCCCAGTCAGGGCGACATAATTCCATATTTCACAACAAAAAGATTATCCACATTCCCCAATATACAGCCTGAAAGGCCAAAAGCACATAGCCCAGGGCATCGCCCTGTGGTATTATGCCCAATGTGATTCGTTCGCCCTGCAAGGGCAAAAACTGGCGCAGCCGACAAACCCTGTGGACGAAGGCTTAGCACGCTAACCTAAAACAGTCGCCAAACGATACATGATTTCAAAAAAAAGTATTACCTTTGCATC
>CACYXI010000073.1 GCA_902778265.1 uncultured Bacteroidales bacterium
TCACGCCCGTATAGGCGATAAGGAAATTCTTAAAGGCATAAACCTTACCATCGGTGATGGTGAGGTTCATGCTATTATGGGACCTAACGGTTCCGGAAAGTCAACTCTTAGTGCCGTGCTCGTTGGTAATCCTCTCTATGAGGTTACGGAAGGTGAGGCATGGTATAATGGCAAGAACCTGCTTGAGATGAAGCCTGAGGATCGTGCTCATGAGGGCCTTTTCCTCTCATTTCAGTATCCAGTAGAGATACCTGGTGTCTCTATGACCAACTTCATGAAGGCGGCTATCAATGAAAAGCGTAAGTATCAGGGACTTGCCCCTCTCTCTGCTTCTGAGTTCATCAAGTTGATGAAAGCAAAGCGTGAGATTGTTCAGCTTGACGCAAAGCTTGCCAACCGCTCTGTAAACGAGGGTTTCTCAGGTGGTGAGAAGAAGCGTAACGAGATATTCCAGATGGCTATGCTTGAGCCAATCCTCTCCATTCTCGACGAGACCGATTCTGGTCTTGATGTAGATGCTATGCGCATCGTGGCAGATGGTGTGAATATGCTCCATACTGACAAGACAAGTACTATCGTAATCACTCACTACGAGCGCTTGCTTGACATGATCAAGCCAAGCGTCATCCATGTGCTTTGGAATGGCAGAATCGTAAAGACTGCCGGTCCTGAGCTTGCCAAGGAGATTGAGGTGCGTGGCTATGACTGGATTAAGGCAGAAGCTAAATAAAGAGGCCTCTCCCCCCGCCCTCCCCCGTAGGGAGGGAGCCGGTATGCCAACATCTCTAAAATAATGAATTTGTAAAAAGAAAGAATAATTGAATAGCCTTTCGCACTCCGGCTCCCTCCCTACGGGGGAGGGCGGGGGGAGAGGCCGTTATTATGGAAAGCGAAAAGCAATATATAGACCTCTATGCGCAGTGCCGTGATATGATCAACGGGCATAGCAATGAGGTGATGAACTCTGTGCGTGAAAAGGCGTTTGAGGACTTCAAGCGTCTGGGCTTCCCTACAAGGAAGGTGGAGAGGTATAAATATACCAATATGGCGGAACTCTTTGCGCCTGACTATGGTCTCAACCTCTCTCGCCTTGAGATTCCTGTGAACCCATACGATGCCTTCAAGTGTGATGTGCCTAATATGAGCACGTCACTATATTTCGTGGTCAATGATGCCTTCTACAGCAAGGCTCTTCCAAAGGCTGAGTTGCCAGAAGGAGTGTATGTCGGTAGATTGGCTGATGCTCAGGATAAGGCTAAAGGTCTTTATGGCACGCTTGCTGATAGCTCAGAGGATGGTATCACGGCACTCAACACTATGCTTGCTCAGGATGCTCTGCTCATCTATGTGCCTAAGAACGTAAAGGTGGATCGTGCCATTCAGGTAATCAATATCCTGCGTTCTGATGTAGAACTGATGGTAAACCGCCGTGTGCTTGTGGTTCTTGAGCAGGGAGCAGATGCCAAACTGTTGTTCTGTGACCATGCTGCCGACGATCGTAACTTCCTTGCTACTCAGGTTGTTGAGGTTTTCGTGGGTGAGAATGCCCATCTTGACATGACCTGTCTTGAGGAGACTCACTATAAGAATGTGCGCGTTAGCAACGTGTATATCGATCAAAAGGCTAACTCTCGTGTGGATCATAACGTCATCACCTTGCATAATGGCGTTACGAGTAACCGCACAGACCTCGTCTTCTCTGGTGAGGGTGCTGAATGTTATATGAACGGTTGCGTGATAGCCGACAAGGAACAGCGTGTGGATAATAACACGCTTATCGACCATAAGGTTCCACATTGCGACTCTCACGAGCTGTATAAGTATGTTCTTGACGACAAGGCTGTTGGCGCATTTGCTGGTAGGGTGCTTGTGCGTAAGGATGCCCAGAAGACCACCTCTCAGGAGACGAACCAGAACCTGTGTGCTACTAAGGAGTGCCGTATGTACACCCAGCCAATGCTTGAGATTTACGCAGACGATGTTAAGTGTGCTCATGGCTCTACTGTTGGTCAGTTGAATGACAAGGCTCTGTTCTATATGCAGCAACGAGGCGTATCTCTCGAAGAGGCTCGTACACTACTCCAGAATGCCTTTATTGGTGAGGTTATAGACCGAATACAGGTAGAACCGCTCCGTGATCGTCTTCGTCACCTCGTAGAGAAGCGTTTCAGAGGCGAGCTGAACAAGTGCGAAGGCTGCAAGCTGTGTAGATAATTTATGGCAGTAAACTGCTTTTAACTGACAATAATTACCAATCTAACCAATCTTTTCCATAAAAGTAGTTTTTATTTGAACACTAAAGGCACGAAAGAAACGAATAACTTTCGTTTGTTCTGTGAATTCCGTGTTTAAATAAAGATTGAAAAGATTGGTTAGATTGGTAATTATTGTCAGTTTTAGCATTGGAGATGCGTTATTAATACCTTGCAAGTCCGTAGTAAATCCGTTGCAAATCCCATGTAAGTCCCATTCTATGAAAGGGAGCTGGAACGGTTTAGAAGCGGAATTAAAGCGAAGGAGAAACGGAGGAAGAGCGAAGTCATAGCGGAGGCAAGGAAACCTCATTCCAGATAAACCTGATAAATCCGTTTCCCTTTTAATTTTCTTGAAACAGATGTATATGATTTGTCTGATTTTTATGTTATAGTCTTTATACTTGCTTATGTAGCATTTTGTAATGTCGAGATTACAACTGCAATTTTTACGAAAGTTTTTTATAGGGAGGGTTTCACCACCCCTATTTTTATGCTCTAATATCTTGATAGTCAGTATATAATTATGGGTGAAACCCCCTCTGAAATGGTTTCACCATCTTAACATGAGGGTTTCACCCAAGTTTTAGAGAGTGTAACTTATTGAAAGTCAATAGATAAGTAAACGAGACTCGGCAATAGCAAAGGTGAAACCCTTTTGATGGGGTTTCACCCTATGTAAATTGTTGATAGTCAATTCGTAAAGACCTAAAAATACCAAAAGGTGAAACCCCCTATCGCAAAAACTTTTGATTATTTACAAAGTGTAATCCCGACATTGCAAAATGCAGAGTATTACAATAATTACAATTACAATAAAAATAGGCATACATTCTGCTATTTCACAAACATGCCTTTGAGTATAGAATAAACTTCATATTTTCTATATTCTTGTGCTCGTATTTTATTGTAATTATCGTAATTTGTAATTGTATGCGCATTTTTATGGAAAATATTTGGTAATTTGAAAGAAATTTATTACTTTTGCTTCTGCTATTATATTTTTCATGGTAAAAGTTACATATAGTTATTTAATACCTAAATCGTTTTTGTTGTACAACCTAATTTGAGTTTAGAAATATGGCAAATATTTATATTATAGATGATATAAAACTTAATCATCGAGGGCTTCAAACCAAGGATGAAAAAGGTTCATGGGTTGATCTTCATTGCCAACAAGGACGACTTGATGGTGCATGTGTTGTTTATAGTACTATAATGGCTTTGTTGTGTCTAGATTTTCTTAGTGAAGAAGACATTGATATATGGAAGAAGAAGAATCCTGATAGACGTACATTGAAAGGAAAGCTATTGAGTCATCTTCTTGACGAACAAGGCTTGATTCGAGATGGATATTATTTGAAAGATATGGCCTCAGAGCTTAAGGCTGCATTACGTAACTATAAAGTAAATCATATAGTTAAACAGGATTGTGTTTTTGAGGCAAAAGAATATATCGAAACAGGCGACCCTGTTATTCTCCAAGTTCTCAATGACAATTTCAATCATGCAATTCTTGCCATAGGTACGGAATATGAAGGTGAAGAGAGCAATGAGAAGCTTCTTAAACTTTTTTGTCTTGATCCTGGTTACAATAAGCCGAAACCTTCGTACTGGAATTGTGTCATAGATACAAGTCGCAAAAATACAGGGAAGTATCCATACTGGTACATCACAGATGAGAATACTTGTAAGGTTGAGATAAAAGAAATGATAACCTTTGAAGAGTTGTAGAATTTGGTTGTAACCACGTTGGGTGTTTTTCCTAAAGATGAAAAAAAATGCTCGGTGATAGTTCTTTTTCCTAATGAATAGAATTGGACTATCACCGAGTTTTTTGTTGTTTGCTATGTAGAAACCGTTATTTCAGTACATATACAGCGAAGGTCTTGGCTGGAACTTCTGTGTCGAGGGTAGAGCCTGAGACCTCGATGTTCTTCTCTACTGGCTGGATAGCATCTGGTCGCTGGATGGAGTTCTCTGCTATCGGGTTGTCAGAGTGAAGGGTGATGACCTTACCACTTGTGAGAGCCTTGATGCCCTTGAGGTTGAGTTTGATGCTCTGGGCTTGGTCGCTAATGTTGGCAACCTTGACATAGATCTCGCCAGTAGGCTTGTTGAGCACGGCAGAAGCGGAAAGTCCGTTCTGGTCGCTATCACCTGCCACTACCTTATTGTTCATAGTGAGTGGGAGTACGTTAGTGCCTTTGTAGTGAGCGTAGAGATACTGAACCCAGTAAGAACAGGTCTTGAATGAGTTGAGGTTATCGTACCAGATAGCATCAGGACGCCATTGCCAACCCTCTACATGGGCAAAGAGTGGGGCATAGGTAGCCATCTGAACAACATCCGCGTTACGCTCATAGCCAGTCATAAAGGCTGCTTCGAGCAAGGCCGCGTTGAAGTGGTTCCATTTCTTGCCCTTTCCGTGACAGGCATACTCTCCGGCAAACACCTTTGGCGCACCCTTAGAACGGTCGTACTTGTCATAGCGGTGGCGGTTGATAGAGTCGGTGAACCATTGCTCATTACGATAGAAGTGCTCGTCGTAGAGGTCAACTTTTAGCTCCTTCATCTTTGGCTGAAGCATATCAAACTTCCAACCCTCGGAGTCAGGACCTGTCGTGCCTATATACTTTATCTCAGGGTGCTTAGCCTTGAGAACATCTAGGAACTTCTTCAAGCGGGAGGTGAACGCAGGATTGTCCTTATAGTCCCATTGCTCATTACCTATGCCCATATACTTTAGGTTGAAAGGCTCTGGATGTCCCATGTCGGCACGTACCTTACCCCATGTGGTGCTTGCATCGCCATTGGCAAACTCTATAAGGTCGAGAGCATCCTGAATGTATGGGTCAAGGTCGTCGAGCGCAACATACTGGTCGGTCTTCTCTGGGTTCTGATACTGGCAAGCCATACCGCAGTTGAGAACAGGAAGAGCGTCACATCCGAAGTCCTCGCAGAGCTGGAAGAACTCAAAGAAACCAAGTCCGTAGCTCTGGTAGTAGTTAGGGTAATAGCGAGTGGTGAAGGTGTAGTGCCAGCGGTTCTCGTTCAGAGGACGGTTCTCTACTGGTCCTACGGTATTCTTCCATTGATAGCGTGTGGCAAGGTCTGTACCCTCTACGATACATCCGCCAGGGAAACGGAAGATGCCCGGCTTCATGTCGCATAGTGCTTGGGCAAGATCCTGACGCATACCATTCTCGCGACCTTTCCAAGTATCAACAGGGAAGAGGCTGACGTGCTCAAGGTCGGTTGTGACTTTGCTATCGCCCCATACGCGGAGGTGCGCCTTGTCGATAGTCTTCTTTGCCTTGAGGATAAGCGTGTATTTCTTCCATTCGCTACCGCTGATATCAATACCACCATTACCTAACTTCTGGTCGTCGGTCATAGTGGCATTATCCACGAGGTCAACCCAAATCTTCGCATTGCCACCCTCTGGACAACGAGCCCAAACTGTGAAGCGGTATTCCTGATTCTTCTTTACGCCCATGCCAAAGAAACCGTGATTCTCAATCATGGTATGCTTGTCGTGGAAACCTGATGGAGAGAGGCGCACGTAGTGAGGATTACGGTTGAATGGGCCGTCGTCTTTCAGACTTACCTTGCCCGAAATATCCCAACAGGCAAAGCTGTTAGGGTACTCAAATGAGCGGTTTGCCACCATCTCGGCATACAGGCCGCCGTCGGCAGCAAAGTTGATATCCTCGAAGAAGATGCCGTACATCGTGTTTTGGATAGCAGCACCAGGCTTTTTCGTCTGGATAATCATCTCATTGCCCTGAGCAAAAGAGCCGAGAGAGCTAACCATGGCAAGTGATGCCAGAAATAGTTTCTTATTAATCATTTTTCTTCTGAAATAATTATAGTTAGTATGATGTTTTAGTCGAAAATTTTCTGCAAATATAGTAATAAAAACCCAAATATCGTACGTTTTCTCAAAAATATCTTTGAAAATTTGCGGTTATTGAAAAATAATAGTAATTTTGCCGAGCAAAAAGCCAAAAAGACTGTATGGTTTTATGGTTGTAAGGTATAGTGTCGGGAGGTTTCTGCACATCGACTTATGACCCTTGGAATCAGAGACCATATTGCCATCTAATCATAGAATAGTATGAAACTGAAAGATCTCTTCCCCTTGTCGTTAATAATATTGCCGATGACTGTTTGTGCACAGACTAAGCTGACGTCTTCGCAACTGCAAAATATGCAAAAGCCAAAGACGTATAGTAACGTGGCTGTACATGATCCGTCGGTAGTGTATAATCCTTCGGACACCTATTATTATATAGTAGGTTCCCATATAGGTGTGGCAAGGTCAAGGGATATGGTCAACTGGTCGGGTGTCAATACTGGCAATGAGCATTCAGCTTTCCTTGACAAGAGCTATAAGACGGCATTCTCTTCTTGCCCAACTCATGAGGTGAAGGTGAAGCGAGGTTCTGAGATCGTAACAGAGACATTAGGCTCTTTTGATGCAGGTGCCTATTGTTCTATCTATGCCTCAAATGCTTCGCAATGGATTTCGGGAGATATGTGGGCGCCAGACATTATATATAATGAGCAGATGGGGAAGTGGTGCATGTATCTTTCGCTCAATGGAGACAACTGGGCATCGGTCATCGTGCTGCTTACGGCAGATAGTCCAACGGGACCTTTCAAGTATGAAGCACCGATCGTGTTCGGAGGATTTAACAATGTCTCTTATTCTGGTAAGAAAGTGGATGTGACTAAGACTGATATGCGGATTGTGACGGGTGCGAGTACACTTCCTACCCGTTTTTCGAGTGCAGGAAGCAAGTGGGGTACGTACTATCCTAACTGTATAGACCCATGCTCGTTCTATGACGAAGAAGGTGAACTTTGGCTTGCCTATGGTTCGTGGTCGGGAGGCATCTTTATGCTGAAGCTCGATAAGAACACAGGACTTCGCGACTATACCTATACATATTCTGGAGTTATCCTTGATGCCAATGCTACCTCCGATCAGTATTTTGGAAAGAAGATTGCCGGAGGATATTACGTGTCGGGAGAAGGACCTTACATCCAGCATATAGGAGATTACTATTATCTCTTTATGAGTTATGGAGGGTATGCGCCAGATGGAGGATATGAGATGCGCGTGTTCCGCTCGTCTTCGCCAACAGGACCGTATAAGGATGCCGCAGGTAATTCGGCAACATTCAATAGCTATCAGTTGAACTTTGGTCCGAAGGCTGTGACCAATAAGGGAATGAAACTTCTTGGTGCGTTCAATAACTGGGGAACGATGACGGTAGGGGAGTGTGCGGAAGGACATAACTCTGCTTGTGTGGATGCAGATGGTAATGCGTTTGTCGTTTATCATACTAAGTTCAATAACGGTACTATACACCATCAGGTTCGCGTACGTCAGTTGTTCCAGAATGAATACGGTTGGCTTGTTGCCTCTCCGTTCAGATTCACGGAAATGAAAACAACTCAGGCTCAGATAGAGTCATCACGTCTTTATTCAAACGAGACGATTGCAGGAACCTATCAGTTGCTTATCCATCCATATAAGCTTAATCACGCGAGCTATGCAGAGGCGACTCCTGTGACTGTTGTGCTTTCAGAAGATGGAACGATCTCGGGAGATAAGACGGGAACATGGGAGTTTACCCAAGATGGAAAGTCTTTTATAAAGATGACGATAGCAGGCGTTTCCTATTATGGTATCGTGGCAGAGCAGAACATAGATGGGCTTGTTGATATGCCGGCTTTGTGTATCAGTTGTGTAAGTAATAATGGTGTGCCGGTCTGGGCATATAAGTATGTTTCGAAGGCTGCAATCGCTCAAGCATATAATACGTTGAAAACCTATCTGTCAGGCACTCTTTCTGGAGATGCCCCATTATTGGAAGGTGTGGATGTTAAGTTTGAATGCTACGAGGATTTTGATAAGACAAAACCTTCGAATACGTTGTCGTCAGATGGCAAATATACACCTACCGCGGACGGTTCAACAAGGTATATTTGGTACACGCTTTCTGCTGGAGAATATTACTATTCGAGTGGTGTATATCAGCCGAAGACAACAACTGAAACCTCTACTATAATAAAGGATGTGAAAGTTGGTAGGTCTGAGGGCGTTAATGATGAAAGAACATATAATCTCTGTGGTCAACGTGTTAATGAAAGTTATTATGGGATAGCGATGATTAACGGTAGGAAAATCCTACGGAAATAGCTTTTTGAAGCTTGCGTCCGCTCTGTGTAAGAAGGTAGTCGTGATTCTTCTTTAGGCCTTATGTAAATCCGATGCAAATCCGATGTAAGTCCTATGTAAGTCCTATGTAAATCCCATTTAAGTCCCATTCTTGGCTTATTGCCAATGGGAGTAATGAGGGTGGAACGTGAGATTTTCTTCGAAAAAGTGAAAGTGAGTTTGTGTTTTTCGCTTTCTTTTTGTTGAATTGCCAAATATCAATAGATATGTTAAAAAAAATATAAAAGTTGAGAATTTGTTTGCATATTCAATTAAAAATATTTAACTTTGCAGTCAGTTTTAGGGTCTTCATACTGATTTATAACTGCTACAATTTCAATGAGTTAGGAGATATATAGAAAGTGGAAAAGCTCCTATGTGTGGTAGACATGTTTGGGGTTAAAAAATGTTATATATTAAAGTTTTGATTAAAACAGTGAATTTAAAAGGGCTGAAATATTGCGTGCTGCTTATGATTCTGTTTTCATCTTCATGTGCTTTTGCACAGAAGAAGATGGCGGATGATCATAAGCTCGATTCGCTTACATTTAGCGATCGTATTTCCCTTCGTACAAATGGTTTCGACTGGATGATACTCCTGGCTAACGTCGGTATCGAGGTTGACTTGGGCAAGTATAACTGGAGTCGTAATGCCATTGGCTTGAATGTCAGGGGTAACTGGAATACAAAGCATACGTATAATCCAGGTCTTGTGTATAATCTGTTCGAGGTTCGTGCAGAGTTCCGTAACTATTGGCATACTCGAAAGACTTCCAATGACCTTGGCCCACACCGTCATACCTATGAGAAAATCCTCTCAGGTCGTCGTCGTCGTCCAAAGCATCCTCGTACTACTTGGTATCGTGGTGCTTATTTGGCGTATGATGACTACTCTTTCCTTTTCGGTAAGGAGGGTGTACAGGGACAGGCATACACACTGGGCTTCCAGTATGGTGTGATTCGTCCTCTGTATATATTCCAAAGCGGAAGAAGTGTTGACCTCGATTTCGGTTTCAGCGCAGGTTTCTGTCTGACTGACTATGAGAAATATAGTCATGACAGCCAGACTTCTTCTTATCATACTACTGAGCCTAAGTCGGGTTTGGAGTTTGTTCCATTCCCTGTTTTGACTGAGGCTCGTGTTGGTCTTGTGTATCGTTTTGGCAAGGCTAACGTATATACTAAGTATCGTTGGAGATATGACGTTGATTTGGCATATCAGGAGAAGGTACTCGCAGATCTCGACTATCGTGCCGAGTTGCGTAAGCGTGACCAGGATTATCTGAAGATTTATCGTTTCTATCAGAATAAGTATGACTCTCTCCTTATTATTAATATGAGGAATCATGAGAGCATCATCGACCAGAAGTTGGCTGATACACGTGATATGAAGCGTAAGGCTGACAAGGCTCGTGAGGAGCAGGCTCGTAAGATTCAGGAGCAGGCTCGTGCAAAACAGCGTGAGGAGCGTATCAAGGCTCAGGAGGAGAAGGCAAGAGAAGATAGTATAGCTCTCGTAGATAAGGCTAACGCTCGTAAGGTTGAGGAGCAGGTTCGTGCTCAGATTGAGGCTGACAAGCAGAAGGAAGCTGAGGAGCGTAAGATGGAGAAGGCTCTTGATGCAGAGGAAAGAGCTCTCTTGAAGCAGCAGGCTGCCGAGGAGCGTAAGATGGAGAAGCAGATGGCTGAGGAAGACAGAAAGTACGAGGCTGAGAAGCGTAAGCGTATGAATGAGGCTTATGCTGAACAGAGAAAGTACGATGCTGAGCAAAAGGCTCTCCAGAGAGAACGCGAAGCACAGGAGGCTGCTAAGGAGAAGGAGCGTATTGCTAAGGATAAGGAATGGCAACGCACTCTTGATCGACAGGAGAAAGAAGCCAAGAAGAAGCGTGCAGAGCAGTTGAAGAAACAGAGTCGTGTCTTGAATGGTGAAGATGACGATGACGGCTTCAGCAGTTATGCAGGTGATGACGATGATGACGATGCTGATTCTAAGGCAGAGGCAGCTAAGGCTGATCGTGATGCTAAGAAGAAGGCGCAGGAAGAGGCTAAGGCAAAGGCTAAGGCCGAGAAGGAGGCTGCTAAGGAAGCGGCTAAGGCTGAGAAGGAAGCAGCTAAGGCTGAGAAGGAAGCAAAGAAGAAGGCTGAGGCAGAAGCGAAAGCTGCTGCCAAGGCTGCAAAGAATAACAATTAATTGAGAACGGCAAGATGAATAAGATACTTAAAAGTTTACTTTCGGTAGCTGTTATTTCAGCTTCTTTCGCTTCATGTTCGCAGGTTGACACTCTCACAGAGAGTGAACTTGCTGAGCAGAAGAAGACCACATCTGTTGCAATAAATAAGCATCCCGAGTGGACTTATGGTAGGACTATCGTTTGTGCAACAAACGTTTCTGGTCATTACGACAAGATCTTTTATCATAATAATGGAGATGTAAAGGTGTTGTCTGGCATTCCTGTAGGTGCCTACAAGTTCTATGCTGTATATGAGAACTCAACTTTTGACTATGAGAACTTAGATAGGAATAAACTTGCTAAGGATAGTCTTTACGTTTATTATGCGAATTTAAGTATTGCAAGTAAGGCTGAGAAGTTGGAAGAGCATCCAGACTTGAAGTCTATTACTGATGAAGGAGTAAAGAAGGTCTTTACTGGTTCGTATGTAAGACGTAATGCAGGTGATGTCTTTGCTGATTCAACTGCATTGGTTGAGGTTAAACTGGGGCAGGAAACAAGTGTTACATTTGAAAAGCCTTTCTCACTTACAACTCTCTATGATGTTTCTGGTACGTTGAAATCAGAAAAGAAAATGGAGAAGGTATATGTCGAGATATGTGATATCGTGGCAAAGAGAGGTCCTAATGGTTCTGTAGGAAGCAAGAATGCGAAGGCAGTTCTTGTCTATAACATTTATGGTGCAGCACAGGAAGTCACGAAGGAATTGACTAATACAATGCGATTGCTTGGTATTTCAAAAAATGGCAATGCTAATGTCTATGTGCGTTTCAAGGGCGATGATAAGTCAAAGGCTCCTGAGATGAAGTCTGTTCGTTATACAGTGAAGGAAGAAACAGGCGATGATGGTAAAATTCATACTTTTATCAAGCTTGGAGATATTACATTTTAATTTAGGTGGAAAGAATGAAGAAAATACTCTCTATAGTATGTGCTATTGTAGTATCACTGGGTGCTAAGGCTCAGATGGTAGCTGTAAACACGGACCTCGCAATGGATGCTCTTATGGTTCCGTCACTTGGTATGGAAATCGTTACAGGCAATAAGACCTCTTTCGGCGTGAATTTCATCTATGCCTGGAAGGGAATGGGAAAGAACATTGAGGCAACAGTTGTTCAGCCTGAATTCCGTTACTATCTTTCCAACCGTCCGGTTCATGGAATATTTATGGGACTTGGTGCTATTGGTGGACGTTATAATATTGAATGGAAAAATAAGACCTATAGAGGTGATGCTGTTGGTGCAGGCTTGACATTTGGTTATGTGTATAACATCACTCGTCGTCTTAGTCTTGACTTCCATGCTGGTTATGGTGCAATATATTACAACCAGAAAGAGCATTTCGTCAATTCTCGTTATGATGAGGATTCTAAGGAACAGGGTATTACCAAGGCTAATGCTAATGGCTACTATCTTTTGCCAACGCGAATTGGTATTTCTCTCTCATACGTTTTAAAGTAAACAATTATCATATACAGTTTCGTATAATCAATAATAGTCGTCTGTCAGTTTAGATGCAGATATAAGAATGATGAAGAAATTATTTATCCTTTTGACAATGTTGCTTTTTGCTGTGAGCTCTACGCTTATGGCACAGGGCGATGAGCCATTTACTGCCAGTGTCAAGGTTCAGTTCAAGACAGGTGATGAGGTTACTACCAAACCGCTTCGTTATGCTCTTTTCAAAACAGCGAAAAAGGCAAATGATATTAAGGCGATTCTTGAGGCTACAATGCCTGAGATTTCAAATGGTACTAATCCTCTCGCTTTTGATGAAGCTGTCACTAAGTATAATCTGACATTTAAGAAGTCAAAGGCTAACGGTACTTTCAATGTTCGCGTTTTGTATCCAGGTATGGCATTGCTTGTGACTTCTTTCGATCCAGATGATGACTTGACCTCTGATGGTGCTGATTTCATTGTTATCGAAACTGTTGCTGGTCAGACTGAGTATGTTCACGTTCATGAGAAGAAGATTGACTTCAAGGGAAACCATACTCTTACTAACGTCGAGGTACAAGGTCAGAGCCGTGATACCTTGAGCATCTCTGCTGCTCCTGCTCTTGATGATGGTGTACATTGTTATATTCCAATTGTAGTTCATCTTCCTGCAGGTACTGTAGCAGAGGATTCACGTCTTATTATTCAGCCATACGCTGTAGAATGTGAGACTGGCGACTCAGTTGATTATGTTAAGGGCCTTTGCTACGAGGGTGCTGAATATCATGAGCTTCAGGATCGTCGTATGGGTTACAACTATCGTAAAAACGATAAGTTGAAGGATTACTATTCAAGTAACATCATCTTGAATCTTCATAATCGTGTAGATATTGATACGACTGTTATATATAAGAAGCGTACTCCAAGTATGGACTACAAGTTCCCATTCCTTGTGGAGGTAGCTGACTATCATCATGTATATCTGCAGAACTGGGCAAGTACATCTTCTTGTACAAAGAAGAATTACTATAAGTTCCTTAATCTTGCAGTTTCACAGGCTGATATGGATCTTGACGAGTTCGCAACTCAGGCAGATGAGAACTTTGAGACCAAGAATCAGGATATTAAGCTTCGTTTCCAAGTCGGTAAGTCGGTTCTTATTCAGGATGCTCAGAATGACTCAATTCGTGAGACATTCCTTGATGAGTTGAGATCTTATGGTGACCTCTTGATGCAGGTATCTATTGAGGCTACTGCTTCTCCTGATGGTGGTTTTGAGGCAAACCGTAAGCTTGCTGCTGGTCGTCTTGATGTTGCTTATAATATTCTTCGTAATGGTCTAGGTAAGGCTGAAGTACATTTTTCAAAGCAGGCTCCAAGAGTATATAGTTGGGACGATGTAGCGAAGCAACTTGATGAAGAAGGAAACAAGGATAAGGCAGATTCACTTCGTACAGCCATAACATCTGGTGAGAGCAGCATTCGACTTCTTCCTTTCTATGATACACATATCGTTCCAATTCTTGAGTCAATGCGTCGTATGCGTTGTACCTATCGTTATGAGCGTAAGCACATCATGAATGGTGCCGAGGTTGCTGCATTCTATTATGCCCATAAGCAGGATCTTATTGATGGTAAGGTTCACCTTTCTGATGGTGACTATTATAACCTCTTTGATGTAATTGAGGATAAGGAGGATCAGGATATCATTACGCGTCTTGCTTACAAGCAAGTAACAAAGGACTTGGGTTATGAGAACGTAAAGTTTGCTATGTATTGTGCCAACAGAATGGCTATTCTCAAGATGAGAGAGGGTGCTCCAGATCTTAGCATTCTGCGTCCATTCATTAATACTCGTAGTTCAAGAGTACAGGGAAGACCTGCACGTAATACTGATGTTGCTCAGAAGAACCGTCGTGAAATTCTCATTAATCAGATCCTTACCTATTATATGAAGGATGAGCGTGATAGTGCTCAGAGTTATATGAACTTCTGGTTTGGTAAGGCTTCAGAGCAGAATGATCCAAAGGTTGCTAAGCTTCGTATGTTTATCAATTTCAAGGATCGTTTTATGAAGTGTGTGACAAAGCAGATGTCACCTTCTGAGACTAGCGCATATCTTCAGGAAATGGAAGAGGTGCTCTCTTCTCATGCTGACAACCATGCTGTATTCTATACAGAGGCTGCTCTTGAGTTGATGACTATTAAGCAGTTGGGACTTACACAGAGTCATATTGATTCCCTTGTAAATGCAATGGATGATAGTAATGCGAAGAAGTGGTATATGAAGGGTATTATGGCAGCTCGTGCTGAGGGCTTCAAGAATACAAAGGTGGCTCGTCCAAACTATATTCCTGATTATCTTGCATACTTCCATCATTCTTTCAAGTTAGAGCCAAGCTACAAGTATTATTATTTCAATGATGGTCAGATTAGTGATGATCTTCGAAAGCTTTATCTTTACAAGAAGAAGGATTATGCAAAGTATGAGCAGCGCTTCAATGATCTCGTTGTATTGTCAGAGGATGGAAAGTCAACTGGAAATGAAGAGGACATCACTGTTAGTGGTGGTGATGAGGAGGACGATTTGGTCGTTGATCTCAATCTTGATCAGACTGCAAATTCTGCTGATCCGAATGCTGGACAACAGCCTGCACAGGATAATGCAGAAACTAAGACAGAACAAGGTAATTAAATCGTCAAATAAATCAGGAAACTATATAATCGCTGATATATAACCAGCTTTATAAGAAAATGAATAAGACAAAATATATCATATCTTTGGCAGCAATGCTGTTGAGTTGCACCGCAGTGAATGCAGTTGCAAAGGCTTCTCTATCTTCTAGGGATGCATATACCGCTGCCAATGATACAGTTGACATTGATGAGGAGGAATTCATTGCAAGTAAGGATGTCTCTAAGTTGAGCCGTATCAACCGTGCTCAGCAGGAGGGACAGCTTAATGCTCATGATTATATCATGGAGAATCGTTTCCTGCCTTCTGGTGATACTTTCACAAAGAAAAACTTCTGGGATCATTTCTATTTTATGGGTGGTTTCGGCTTGCAGAAGATAGGTGGTATCGAGGGATTCAAACTCAATGCAATGGAGACTGCTCACTTTGGTGTTGGTAAGAACTTCAATCCGCTGAGTAGTGCTCGTTTCTATGTGAATGTAGAAAATGCATTGCGTGGTTATCAAGGAGAGATTACAAGATTCTATCTGGTTAATGGTAACATTGACTATATGTATAACTTGTCAACGTATTTTGCTGGTTATAATCCACAACGTCCTGTTAATATTAGTGCGTTTGGTGGCTTGGGCTTTGGCTTGACAAAGTCTTCATATGCACATAATGACTGGTTGGCAAAGGAGATGGAAGGTGCTAAGTTCTCTGTTAATGCACACTTCGGTCTTTCTATTGGAATCTATGGAGGTCCAAGAAGCTATTTGTCAATTGAGCCATATGTAGGTGTTGCATCTGACCAGATTGATAATTCTGTTAGACGTAACTGGCACAAGTATGATTTGTATTATGGTATTCGTGGTACTTATGCATACTATCTCCGTGACCATAATAGTCCAGAGGCTTGGAATCGTATCCGTAGCTCATGGCACTATGCTGGTTTGACTGATGTAGAGAAACTTCGCGTTTGGCAGAACCCATATTTCTTAGAGTTCCAGACTGGTTCTTCTTTTGGTAATCGTGGTCATAATACATCCGTAGCTGTCGGTAAGTGGTTCTCACCTGCTTTTGGTATGCGTATGGGTGTAACTGGTCGAAATGCTGAATATCAAAAGGCTTCTCAAGGCGATGGCTTTCAGATGTCAAATCGTTATTCTTGGGGTGGTCTTCGTGTAGAAGGTATTGTTAATCCTTTTGGCTTTGGCAAGTACTATGATTGGAATAATAAATTTGGCGCATATCTTATTGGCGGTTTGAGTATTGGTCGTCATGAAAGATATAATGGTACAGCTGTTGTAAAGAAATATAACGCTATTAACTTGGAAGCTGGTGTTCATGGATGGTTTGGAGTGGATAAAGGTGTGCAGATCTTTGTTGAGCCTCACATTACAAGATATGATGGTATGGTTGCCCAGGGTTTGAAGCGTTATCCTATTGATGTAAACCTTGGTTTCACTGTAACAAGTGAAGCTCGTAAGTATCGTGATACTTATCTCCCAGAAGAGCTTCCTATTTATCCAAATGTTGCTTCTCGTCTCACACTTGGTGTTGGTGCTTCATATCTTCAGCGTCAGCAGAAATTCTATCCATATCTTAGTGAGCAGCAGGATGACTACGTAAGTGGATTCTCATTGTTTGGTGAGTACCGTTTCAATCATTATTTCTCTACCAGAATTGGTATGGAATATGTTAATCTGAACGATATCACAGGAAATATGCAGAGAAAAGGTGCTGGTGGTGCGGCCGTTAAGCATTCATCTCATATGGCAATGTTCAACGTTGGTCCTGTATTCCACCTTGCAAGTCTTATGCGTGGTGTTGATCCATATCGCAAGTGGGATGTTGATGGAAGTATTGGTTTGACTGCATCTTGGTTGACTGGCGAAACAGCAAAGGCTGTTGTTGGAAATCCTGAACTTCCTACAACCGATAGTGACCTCAAGCTTGGTGGTAACGTGAATCTTCGTTTGAGTTATCGATTCACTAATCAGGCATCTGTTTACTTTATGCCTACTGCATATCTTCTCAGAAATGTCAAGTATGGTAATCATGCTCCTGAGTTGGGCCATAAGTGGCAGACACTCCAGACATTCAATCTCGGTGTTCAGTATGCTCTTGCTCCTGCAAAGCGTCTCTCAAGTTTCGAGGATTCTCTTGATATCGAGCGTTGGCGTGACCCTCTCTTCGTGGAGGCTGCATCTGGTATCTGTATGACTTCTGCTGATAATCAGGATCCAACTGCTGGTGGTTCAAAACTAGGTATTGGATATGAGACTAGCGTGTCTGTTGGTAAGTGGTTCGCTCCTATTGCTGGTTTCAGAGGAACACTCACACGTCGTTCTACAGAGTGGGGCTACTATGAGTGGGGAAGTAACAAGGGGGACTATGCACTAAAGGGTGATAATACAGAGTTCTTTAATGAGAACTTCCTCGGTGGACGAGTTGATCTTCTCATAAATCCCATGGGCTTCTTTAAGCACTTTACTTGGGATGATCCATGGGGTGTGTATGGCTTTGTTGGTATAGGTATGGGGCAGAAACGTATGCACAGATATATGACTGCCGCTATGATCAACAACAAGCGAGTTGACGATAGTTTTGGTGTCTTGAAGCAGAGTATCACAAGTTTGAACTTCGGTGTTCATCCATGGTATAAGCTTAGTGATGATGTGAATGTGTTTATTGAATATTTGTATTCAACAGCAAGTTCTACAAGACCTCAGGATCCTGTTTATGAATCATGGGTATTTGATGATAACAGTCAGGGCCGTCACTCAATTAAGCTTGGTTTTGGTATGAATCTCCGTACAGAAAAGTATCGTGAGATGCGTGATATCAGTTCTATGTACGATTTCAAGCCTTGGTTCTCATCTCGTCTCCGTTTCGGTATCGCAGGTGGTATCAATATGTTCCATGGCTATCGTGGACATACCTCTAACACTGTTGGTGTTAAGGGCTTCATCAATGGTTTCCAGGGAATGATTTATGGTGAGTGTCGTATTTCTGAATACTTTGCAGGTCGTTTGACTTACGAACTTGTTGGTCGAAGCGATATGCAGAAGGCAAAAGCTGTAAACCTTGGACTTCTCTCTGCAAGTTTCAATGCTAATCTTACAACTCTTATGGGTGGTTTCCGTCCACGTACCACAGAGTATGATGCGTTCATTGGTCCTACAGTTTACTTTCAGGATGCTAGTAAGATTAAATATCTTGATGAAGGTAACCATGCAAAGGACATAAGTATTGGTGTTCATGCAGGTATTCGTATCTCTCGTAAGGTTGCAGATCGTCTTGCTGCATTCTGTCAACCAACAATTTATATCTTGAATCGTGGTGGACAGCATCACTTCCTTGGTCAGTCAACATTGTTGCAGACTATCAACTTTGGTGTTCATTATACTCTTAGATAAACCTTTAGATGCAATATAGAATGAAATTTTTCAAACATATCATCCTTTCAATCTTTGCGCTTGGAGCTTTCGTAGCTCCAGTTAATGCGCAAACTGATGTAAAGGCACTTACTGGTGCGCTTGCTGAGACTATCAGAGAGTATGCAAACTATGCTGACACACTCGCATATCGTATTGCATTTGCTAACCGTAAGAACCCAACCGTTCTTCTTGGTATTGCAGAGGCTTACAATATGAATCAGGACTTCGACAAGACAAAGAAGTATTGTATGCAGGCTCTTGAGATTCAGCCAGACTTTGCACCTTCATATGTGCTTCTTGGCAAGCATTGTCAGTATAAGTTTGAGCACTATGGAGACTCTGCTTACAGAGATACAGCCATCATCTATTTCAAGAAGGCAATGGAGGTAAACCCTCTCTATCCAGAATCCTATGACTATTATGCTTACATGATGTCAAAGGAGGATCCAGAAGGAGTGCTTAACCAGTTCCTTCGCCTTCGTGATGAGCGTCCGGACCTTAAGATTGGTGGTACTATCGCTGCCCTTCAGGTTAGTATTGCTCGAAAGGCTCCTGCTGATACGCTCGGTACAAAGATGGCACTTCTGAAGAAGGGTATCTACACCTATGAGGAACAGGGCAATGAGAATCTCTCTCTTGATGAACTCAATTTATATTGTAATGCATTGGACTATGCTGTTGACTTGGCGAAACAGCCTGACGAGAAGGATTTCTATCGTGAAAAGATTCTTAGTGTAGCATCTTTTGCACATGAGCAGGAACTTACCGACCCACGATTCCTTAGTATGATGCTTGCTGCAAACTATGGCTTGCAGCGTTATGAGGATGCTATTAAGAATGCAAATGAATTGTTCCAAAGTGCTGATACGGCGAAGCTTCATTATCATTATATGCCTTACGACTACCGTTATCAGGCTCTTTCAATGTTCTCATTGGAAAGTATTGATAGCCTAAGTACTGGTAACGCAGGATTGGATGCTGCTGTTGATGTATTGGAAAAAGGTCTTGAAGCAGGTCTTGACCTTTCACAGGATTTGGGTGTTACGATGCAACAGCGTGAGCTCGCTTCTGCTCAGTATAATGCAATGACAGGTGATATCAGGAAAATTGTAAATGCTTTGGTTGCACAGGGTAAGTATGATCAGGCACTTCATATCCGTCAATATCAGATGAGCAAGAAGAATCCGAACGACATCACTATCAATGACTGGGGAGAGCAGATGTCAGTTCTTCTGAGCAAATATAGAGAGGCAACTGATGAGGGTGTTAAGAGTATTGCACAGCGTGATCTTTTGGATATGTACACAAAGGTAGAGCAGGAATTCTCTACAGATCCTCAGGTTTGTGGAATATATTACAACCATGCTCAGATTGTATCGGCTACAGAGGAAAATCCTGGAACGGGTAAAGCTCTTGCACTTTATACAAAGTTGTTCAACCTTGAAGCCGCTAATCCAAATCGTGAAACAAGCGATGAACAATACATAGCAGTTGCTTCTCATTATCTTGGTGTTCATTATTTCTATAACAAGGATTATGACAATGCAATGAAGTATGCTCTCTATATGATGGATAATGATATGACATACGGTCCTGGTGAAACTATCTTTAATCTTATAGCAAAGAGTAAACCCAAGACTGCTGCTCGTATGAGAGCTGAGCACAGACCACTTTAATATAGCATATAAGACGCATCTCTCTTTTGAGGGATGCGTTTTTAGTTCCTCGTTGTTCCCATGTAATTCCCATGTATCTCCCTACCAAACTCGATAAACCTCCCATCCATAATGGGACTTAGAGCTGACTTTCATCGAGTTTGGTACGGAGTTATAGCGAAGGTAAAGCATAGACTGCACGAAATAGAGTCGCAATCTGTTAAAAATACCAAAAAACGAAAGACTGAATTGATAATTATTTTATAGTCTAAGATATTTATTGTACCTTTGCAAAAACCTAAACCCATTAATATGCAAAAGCAATATCGCAAACTAACTGAAGACGAAATACTGAAACTGCAATCAGCAGGTTCAACCGCTTCTAATTGGGACGATGTCCTTGTCGTAACAGACTTCTCAAACTATCATATTTGTAATGTGAACTTCACTGGTCGAGTATATCTCTCGTCTGGAATAACTCTTGTTGACATTTCTGACCTTGGCACAACTGGCAAGACCTCTTTTGCTAATGGTGTTGAGGTTGGTGTTATGAAGGAAGATGGTGGACTTGAAGTCATTCTCCATGATAACCTTACCAGTATGGAGGCTGCCTTTGAGGTTCAGGAGGCAAGTGCACAGCCTGAACTTGTAAAGAAACTTCAGCAGAAAGCACTTGATTATGCCAAGCAGATAGAGTGTGACGGAAGCATAATTGAAGAAGGTGCAGTGGTTAAGAATTGCCTTCAGCTTACTGATGTGCACTTTGGTCCAAAGGCACACGTTATAGGTACTACACGCCTTGTTGATGTTAGCGTCAATTCTTTAGCAGAAGCACCAAGTGGAGTAGGGGCAAATGTGATAATGGAACATGTAATCGTAGGTTCGGACAGTCATGTAACCGATGCAGCACAACTTGATTACTGTTTCGTTGGGCAGGGCTGCCATATCGGACGTATGTACTCAGCTACCCAGTCACTTTTCTTCGCCAACTGTCACTTTGAGAATGGTGAGGCATGTGCTTACTTTGCCGGTCCTTATAGTGTGAGTCACCATAAGGCAACGCTGATGATTGCATGTATGACAAGTTTCTTCAACGCAGGTTCAGGAAGCAATCAGAGTAACCACTCTTATAAGATGGGACCAAACAAGTACGGTCAGTTACTTCGTGGAGCAAAGCTCGGTAGTAGCAGTTATGTCTATTGGCCGATGCAGATAGGTGCGTTCAGTACAGTTATTATGCACCATGTAGGTCATCAGGATTTGCGTGACCTTCCATTCTCGCTAATCACAGAGGGTAGGGATGGGCATACACACATCATTCCTGCACAGGCATTCCGTAGCGTGGGTACACGTCGTGATGCCATGAAATGGCCAAAGCGTGATAAGCGAACAGAAGGTAAGGCTACACGTCGTGACCTGCTCAATTTCTCTATGCTCAATCCGTTTACCGTGGCTTCAATCCTAAAGGCAATAGAGATTCTTCAGAATATGCAGAACGAAGGAGCTACGGAGTATCAGAAGTGTCTTATCTCTCCAAAGCATATTGAGCGTGGTATTGCTCTCTATAATCAAGCTGTAAAGATGTATCTGGCACAAGTTCTTAAGGCAAGTGAGGGCTTGACAGCAACATCTGAAGGAACTGGCGAATGGACTGATTTTGGAGGTATGCTTGTGCCAAAGGCTGAGATGATTGCAGCACTTGAGTCAGGCAAGTCATTTGAGGATGTAGAGCCACTCGTTGCGCAATATGAATACAATTGGGTCGCAGCTCATTTCGATCTCTCTGACAAGGCGACTCTCATAGCTGAGGGCGAGAAGGCAGAGGCAGAGTGGAATGCCGCTCTTGATGAGGATGGCGAGCGCGATGTGCAGGCATGTAATATAGAGCTATAATAAATTAAAAATGAAAAGTGAAAAATGAAAAATACAGGTTTGTATTATTCATTGAGCTTTTCTCGAAAAAGAGTAATCTGTATTTTTCATTTTATAATTTTTCATTTTTCATTTAATAAGAAAATAATAACCGTCTGAGGAAACCCCTCCTTTTGCACTTTTTGGTAGCAGGTCCTCGGACAAATAACTAAAACAATCAATAACAAGAAAAGTATGCGAGTAATTATTGAACCAGACTACGGCAAAATGTCGAAGTGGGCAGCAAACTATGTTGCCAAGCGTATCATTGAGGCTAAGCCTACTCCAGAAAAGCCATTCAAGTTGGGATGCCCAACAGGCTCTTCACCTCTCGGTCTCTACAGGGAGCTTATCAATCTCTACAAGGCAGGTGAAATCTCTTTCCAGAATGTTATCACATTCAATATGGATGAGTATGTCAACCTTCCTGAGGAGCATCCTGAGAGCTACCATTCATTTATGTGGACTAATTTCTTCTCTCATATAGACATTAAGAAAGAGAACGTACACATCCTTAACGGTAATGCAAAGGATCTTACAGCAGAGTGCGAGGCATACGAGGCTGCTATTGAGGCTGCTGGCGGTATCGACCTCTTCATGGGTGGTGTAGGTCCTGACGGTCACCTCGCTTTCAACGAGCCAGGCTCTTCACTCACTTCAAAGACACGTATCAAGACTCTTACCACAGATACAATCATCGCTAACTCTCGTTTCTTCGATGGCGATCTCAGCCTCGTTCCAACACAGGCACTTACCGTAGGTATTGGTACAGTGATGGCTGCAAAGGAGGTACTGCTCGTTTGTAACGGTCACCATAAGGCGCGTGCATTGAAGCACATCATTGATGGCGAGATAAGTCACAAGTGGACTGCTTCTATGCTTCAGATGCACCCACATTCTATTGTGGTATGCGACGAACCTGCATGTGATGAGCTTACGGTAGGTACATACAAGTACTACCTTGACAAGGAAAGAGGTAATTTGTAAAGAATGAATTTTTAAAGAACAATATCGACATACACGAGGGGACAGGGGGAGAATACAAAGACCTTGTACCCTCGTGCTGTTGTTTGCCTGGTAAAACTAACCTCGGCTGAGATTACAACCATAAAAAAAGCATAGGATCCGAGAACGAAAATCGTTTAACTGTATATGCAATTATAGACGGTGTATAATAACTAAAACATAACATGACATTGAATAAGACTAAAAATCTGTGGGTAATTCTTATCGTATTACTTACATCGGTAACTATTTCTTACGGTCAGACATCAAAGAAAAAGAAAGAAAAGAAGATTGAGCTTTACGGCTACGTTATTGATGCAAAGACTAAGGCGGGGCCAGATAGCGTGTTCTGTACTCTGATGCGTGCCGATAGTACGGTTCTTGACACTATGACCTGTCATAGGTATGAAAAGAGCCGTTGGAATATGCGCGACCAGACCTACTATGAACTTAAGGTTCCTGCTGATTCTGCTGTGGGCAAGTTCATAGTTAAGGCTACGGCTCCTGGCTATTACCCTAATACCGTAGATTATGAAATCAAGAAGGTTGCCCGTAACCGCTGGTTCGAGTTGCCTGTTATGTATATGCGCCCTATGAAAGCGGGCGTCCCAGATAGCGTAATGCTTGATGAGGTGGTTGTCAAGGCCACCAAGATTAAGATGGTGCAGCATGGCGATACTATCATTTATAATGCCGATGCCTTCCCATTGGAAGAAGGTAGTATGCTCGATGCACTCGTTCGCCAGTTGCCTGGAGCCAAGCTCAGTAGCGAAGGCGAGATAACTGTAAATGGAGAGAAGGTAGAAGAACTCACGCTCAATGGCAAGGACTTCTTTAAGGGCAATAAGAAGGTGATGCTCGAAAACCTTCCAAGCTTTACGGTGAAGAATATTCAGGTATATCATAAAAGTTCAGAAAAGAGTAAGTGGGCAGGTCGTGAACAGGAAGAGAAAAAGTTCACTATGGACGTGCAGCTCAAGCGACAGTATAACAAGGGATTCCTTGGCAACGTGGAGCTTGCTGGAGGTACTGAAGACCGTTATATGGCGCGTCTTTTCGCCCTTCGCTATACCGACTGCTCTCGCCTTTCTGTCTATGCCAACACCAATAATGTGAACGAGAACCGTAAGCCGGGACGCGATGGCGATTGGGATCCGTCTAATCAGCCAGAAGGTTCTCGTACCACTCGCAAGGCTGGTATTGACCTCCAGATTACCGAGAAGGAACAGCGTTGGGAAGAGCAAGGCAATGTTGAGTTCTCATGGGATAAGTCAGTAGATGAAAACACTCAAAACTCAGAGAACTTCCTTAGTCCTAAAAACACTTTCTCACGCTCAATGAGCAACCGTATTTCTCATAGTAAGAACGTGACTTTACGCAATACATTCTATGTTCAGAAACCATTCTGGATGTATAGCTGGACTAACATTCAATATTACGAGAATAACAATGACTATACTTCCCGTAGTATGCTTGGTGATGAGAGCTATGACCGTTGGGGTAGTGTACAGGAGAGTCTTGACTCTGCTTTCGCCACACAGCTTAGTCCTACGCTTCAGGCACAGCTCATCAACCGCCGAAAGGATACATCATTCGGTAGTTATAAGTCGTTGAATGCTAATGAAGACATAAATGCACAGTTCAAACTCAGTTCTGGTGACTACATTGAGTTTAGTGCAGGTGCGAACTATAGTAACAGTAAGAACAAGAGTTATAGCCTTCAGGATGTCAACTATTTCCGTGTGGAGAATAGCGACCTCTATCAGAACCGTTATAGCACGGTACCAAGTCATAACTATGGTTATAGCTTTAGCGGTGGATATAACTATTCTGCCAATGAACACCTGTCATTACGCATGAATGCCAGCTATAGCCAGAATTATCAGATGAACGACCGACAGTACTATAATCTGCACGACATTGAAGGCTGGGGCATGGGTAGTGTTCATCCTTTAGGCGAATTGCCAAGCAACTATGATTGGGAAGTTCTTGCAATTGATGCAAAGAACAGCTATCGTAGTACTAATATGACAAAAATGTATGGTGTTAATCTGAATGCCTCATATCAGATCTACAATGATAGTATCAGCTTCTATACATACATCGGATTGCCTTTGACTCGTTCTGCTCAGCGTTATGATTACCACAGCAAGCAACTTGATACACGCAGAAATCGTAGCTATAACACGTTTAGGCCTTCTGGATATTTATTTTTCAATCATCGCAAGTCGAAGATTGGTCTCAATGCTCAATGGAATATTGGCCAGAGTCAGCCAGACATATCAAATATGATTGATGTAGAAAATGATTCCGACCCTCTCAACAAGCGTCTTGGAAACCCAGACCTCAAGGCTTCATGGACAGAGAACTTTAGTCTTAATGGCAATAAGCGTTGGGAACATGGTGGTGATTCCATAACTGTCTATACCAGTCTCTATGGTAGTATCAACGCTACTCAGAATGCCGTTTCGCAAGGCTATACCATGGATACCTCTACTGGTGGACGAACCTATAAGCCTGTTAATGTCAATGGCAACTGGTCTTGGAATACCAACTGGGGCATGGGTATGGACTTTGGTAAGGAGAAGTGTTTCAACCTCTATAACTCGGCAGGTTATAGCTTTTCTCAGAGCGTTGATATGGTTGCTGTTCTTGGCCAGACCGATTCCGGGCTTAGTAAGGTGCACAATAATAACTGGACGGATAACCTCTCTCTCACATATCATACAGGCGACAGTCTCTCGCTCGGCATAAGTGGAAAGGTGGAACTTCGTCATAGTACATCTGATCAGGCAGGTTTCACCACGATCAATGCCAAGAACTTCTCGTATGGTTTCAACGGCACATGGCGCGTGTTCCGCACAGGCTTCACCCTTGCCACCGACATAAAGATGTACTCCCGTCGTGGCTATGCTTCAAGTGAACTCAACACCGATAACCTTGTGTGGAATGCATCTATTGCCCGATCTTTTATGAAGAAGAAACTCACCGCCCGTTTGGAGATGTTCGACCTTCTTCATCAGCTCACTAACACTAACATCTACATCAACGCACAGGGACGCTACGAAAACGTCACTAATACCCTCCCTCGCTATGCCATGCTGCATCTGCAATGGAACTTCAATACTATGGGCAAAGTCAAGAAGTAATCGCTTAGTAACAGGTAGCACTAATTTCCTTATTGTTACCTGTTACTTGTTACCAAGCGCTCTTCTGTCTTCACCACATCCCACATACTGCTTCCTGAAGCCTTTGGCGGATGGAAGCAGCTGTTGTTTATCTTAACTCATATTAAATGATAGGCACACCGTGCGTGTTCTTCACCTCCTTCATCACGAAGATGCTGTGGAAATAGCCGACACTTTCGATGTTACCCAGTTTCTTGCGCATGAACTCTTGGTATGAATCCATGTCGCGCGTCTGGATCTTTAGCGTAAAATCATATTCGCCACTGGTATTGTAGCACTCCGTAATCTCGTCGATATGCTGAATAGTTTCCATAAAATCATCCATGAGCAACTGGGAGTGATGGCGTAGGCGCATATTGCAAAGCACGGTGATGCCATTACCCGTTTTCTTTGGGTCGAGCACAGCGTGATAACCCTTAATGAATCCCTCACGCTCCAGTCGCTTCTGCCTGTCGAATGTAGGCGATGCTGAGAGATTCACCTTTGCAGCAAGTTCTTTTACCGTGAGAGTAGAGTCTTCCTGAAGGATGCGCAATATCTTGCGGTCCGTCTCGTCAAGTTCTTCGTATTTCATATCCTACCGAATAATATTCTGTTGTTTGTGATTAATTTGGTGCAAAAGTAGTATATTTTTCTGAATGTGCCAAATATTTTTGGAGGGAAAGGGAAAGAGAATTAATTTTGCACTCCGTAAAGGTGAATAAAAATCAAT
>CACYXI010000074.1 GCA_902778265.1 uncultured Bacteroidales bacterium
ACAATGGCAAAAGAGATAAAGTTCAGTTTGGTCTTTCGTGATATGTGGCAGAGTGCCGGAAAGTATCAGCCACGTGTTGACCAGCTTTTAAAGGTCGCTCCTGCTATCATCAAGATGGGATGCTTCGACCGTGTAGAAACCAATGGCGGTGGCTTCGAGCAGGTCAACCTCCTCTATGGCGAGAACCCAAATATCGCAGTACGCAAGTGGACAAAGCCTTTCCATGAGGCTGGCATCCAGACTCACATGCTTGACCGTGCGCTCAACGCACTTCGTATGAGCCCATGCCCAAAGGACTTGCGTCGCCTTTTCTATAAGGTAAAGCACATTCAGGGTACTGACATCACACGTATCTTCTGTGGTCTTAATGACCCACGCAACGTGATTCCTTCTATCAAGTATGCAAAGGAAGGTGGCATGATTGCTCAGGCATCTCTCTGCATCACACATTCTCCTATTCATACTGTAGAATACTATGTAAACCTTGCAAAGCAGTTCATCGATGCTGGTGCTGACGAGATCTGTCTGAAGGATATGGCTGGTATCGGCCGTCCTGAGACTCTCGGTAAGATTACCGCAGGTATCAAGGCTTACAAGGAGGATATCATCATTCAGTATCACTCTCACGCTGGTCCTGGCTTCAACATGGCAAGTATCCTTGAGGTTTGCCGTAATGGTTGTGACTATATTGATACGGCAGTAGCTCCTCTATCTTGGGGTACAGGTCATGCAGACATCATCGCTGTTCAGGAGATGCTGAAGGATGCTGGTTTCAAGGTTAAGGAAATCAACATGGAGGCTTATATGGAGGTTCGCTCACAGATTCAGGAGATGATGGACGACTTCCTCGGCTATTACATCCCTGCACAGAACCACCTCAACAACTCATTGCTCATCAAGCCGGGTCTTCCTGGTGGTATGATGGGGTCACTTATGACCGACCTTGAGGATAACCTCAAGTCTCTCAACAAGTGGAAGGTGAAGAACAACCAGCCAGAGCTTACAACCGACCAGCTTCTCGTAAAGCTCTTCGATGAGGTGGCTTATGTATGGCCAAAGGTTGGATACCCATGTCTCGTAACTCCATTCTCTCAGTATGTCAAGAACCTCGCTCTTATGAACGTGATGCAGATGGAGAAGGGTAAGGAGCGTTGGTCAATGATTGCCGACAACATCTGGGATATGATTCTCGGTAAGTCAGGTAAGCTTGCAGGTCCTGTTGATCCTATTTTCGTTGAGATGGCAAAGGCAGAAGGTCGTGAGTTCATGACAACCGACCCACAGGAGAACTATCCTGACAACCTCGACGTTTATCGCCAGAAGATGAAGGAGAACGGTTGGGATCTCGGTGAGGACGATGAGGAACTCTTCGAGTATGCTATGCACCCACAGCAGTATGAGGCATTCAAGAGTGGTAAGGCTAAGGCTGACTTCGAGGCTGACCTCGCTGAGCGCAAGGCTAAGAAGAATGCTCCAAAGGGCGACGCACAGCCTAAGACTATCACCGTTACCGTTAATGGTCAGAGCTATAAGGTGGATATCGCTTACGGCGACAAGCCAGCAGCACCTGCAGCAAGTGCCGCTCCTGCAGTCGCAGCCGCTCCAGCAGGTGAGGGCATCGAGGTACTCGCTCCACTGGAGGGTAAGGCTTATATGGTAAGCAACTCAAGTGAGACTCCTAAGAAGGTTGGCGACCATGTAGAGGAAGGTGACATCATCTGCTACATCGAGGCTATGAAGGTGTTCAACCGCATCAAGGCTGAGAAGGCAGGTACTATCACAAGCATCAACTTCACATCAGGCGACTCTGTAGAGGAGGATGATGTGCTGATGACTATTGCGTAAGAAATGCTGGAAGTTCCAGATTGTCCGGAATATCCGGAATCACAAGATTAACAAGAAAAAATGGAAATACTACAGAAAATATGGGATATGACCGCGTTCTCGCAGACAAGCGGCGACTGGTCTTTCCTCTTGATGATTCTCATAGCATTCGTGCTCTTGTATCTGGGAATCGTAAAGAAATATGAGCCTCTGCTGCTCATCCCAATCGGATTTGGCGTACTCCTCGCCAACTTCCCTGGCGGTGGCATGGGCGTTACTACCGTTACATCTGAGGGCTTCATCCCTGACGGCAACGGCGGTTTCCTCCTCGATGCAGCAGGCAACAAGGAAGTTATCTGGGATATGCCTCTCCATAAGATTGCGCATGACCTCGGACTCATGAACTTCATCTACTACATGTGCATCAAGACGGGTTTCATCCCACCTATCATCTTCATGGGTGTGGGTGCTCTGACCGACTTCGGTCCTATGCTCCGTAACCTCCGTCTCTCAATCTTCGGTGCTGGTGCTCAGTTCGGTATCTTCGCCGTTCTTCTCGCTGCCCTCGCTATGGGCTTCACTCCACAGCAGGCTGCCTCTCTCGGTATCATCGGCGGTGCTGACGGTCCTACGGCTATCTTCACCACCATCAAGCTCGCTCCAGAGCTCCTTGGCCCTATCGCCATCGCTGCTTATTCTTACATGGCTCTCGTGCCTGTAATCATCCCTCTTGTTGTCAAGGCTCTCTGCTCAAAGAAGGAGCTGATGATCAACATGAAGGAGCAGGATAAGAAGTACCCAAATAAGACCGAGATTAAGAACCTCCGCGTACTGAAGATTCTCTTCCCAATCACCGTTACTACTGTTGTGGCTCTGCTCGTTCCAACGGCTGTGAGCCTCGTAGGTATGCTGATGTTCGGTAACCTCATCAAGGAGCTTGGAAGCATGACAAGCCGTCTGTTCGATACTGCGTCTAACGCTATCATGAACACCGCTACTATCTTCCTCGGTCTCTCTGTAGGTGCTACAATGACTGCAGAGGCATTCCTCAACCTCCAGACAATCGGTATCGTGGTAGGTGGATTCCTCGCATTCGCACTTTCTATCGCAGCAGGTATCTGCATGGTGAAGATATTCAACCTCTTCACTAAGAAGAAGGTTAACCCACTGGTTGGCGCAACAGGTCTGAGTGCCGTTCCTATGGCTTCTCGTGTGGCTAACGACATCGCTACACAGTATGACCCAAAGAACCATGTGCTCAACTACTGTATGGCAAGTAACATCTCAGGCGTTATCGGTTCTGCCGTTGCTGCTGGTGTGCTTATCTCATTCCTTCAGTAAAAGCATAACTGAAATATAGACAAAAATAAAACCAGATTCCTGTTTCGGGGATCTGGTTTTTATTTTGTCTTTACTCTTTATACTTTACACTATCTACATTACTCTTTACACTTTACTCTTTACTCTATTATCACTTAGCGTAATTGAAAGCTGAGCGTGGAATCTTGAGGTAGCTGCTCTTTATTCCTTCTGTGTCGAATGTCACGGTAACGCTATCATTGCCAGGAACAGAGATATTTGTAATGTCGAAAGAGTAGGTGAAGCTTGCTTCGCTATACTCCGTGTCCTTCTTTGTGTGGCGGTTGTAGTACAAAGTGAAGTTTACTGCATTATCAGAAATGCTTGTAAGGCAGAGCTTTGTAGTAGGAACAATAGCAGCTGAATTCACAACAGAATAGTTGGCTATGAAGTTGGTGGTGAGGTAGCCGTTTGATACCCACCATGAGCCGAGAGACTTTACTGTGAAGATACTGTCTGCAACGTTTATGCTATCCTTTTCTGCCTTTGCCATTGTGATTGGATAGTCCACAGGTATAACCGAGCCTTGCTGAAGCGTAGCATTGTTAACCTCTGTAACGTCATCTGTAGTGATCATATCTTTTGGATAGAAATATGCTGTGAACTGCACGCGCTTGTTGTTACCGAATCCAGCGCCCTGGGTTACGTCGGCCACGCTTTGTGGTGAAGGATAAACAATAGTACCGCCGTCTTCAACGAACTTATAGTTAGGGTATGAACCAACTACGCTGAAGTAACCATACAGAACCTGCTGACTCTTGTCCTCGCCTGGATCACAAGAAGCCAAGCCTAACATAATGGCGCATGAGAGTGCCAAGAAATAGATTTTTTTCATTTGTTTTTGTTATTGATGTTTTTGTTATACCGAGATATTTATTAACCTAAGTCATATTAACCAAAGCGCAAAGATACTGTTTTTTTCTCAGATACCAATACTCGGTGCGAGATATTTATGATTTTTTTACCATCCTCTGTTCCTCTCCCTTCTTCGCCTATCAAAGTCCCATCCGGAAAGGGACTTAGTAGGGAGTCATATAGGAGTGAAAAGTGAAGAGATAAGAGTGAAGAATTTGAGTTTGTACCTTTAACGATGGCATGTACGTCGAATGGCTTTCTTGACTTTTTCATTCTTGCAATCCCTTTTCCGCTCGTGTCCTTTGATTGGAAAATGTAACTTAAATTCTTCACTCTTCACTCTTCGTTCTTCACTTATTCGGCTGCAAAGTTACAACAATATTTTTCGGAACTGCAAGAAAATACGTGAAAAAACATGTTACATTGAGAAATAAATGTTTGTGATGATGTAATGAGCTGAGTATCAGCATGAAAATTTCGGAAAGGATTATAGGAAAACTAAATGTAACATATATCTGTTACATAAATAGGGGAGGGGGTGAGTGTGTACGTATTATTGCTCATAATATAATATATAATATTAATATTATATATTATATTATGAATATTTTTTTTAGAGAAAAAGTAACAGGTAGGGTGTCCCTTTTTTGTAACAGATATATGTTACATTGCACATTTTTACATTTCGGAATTTAAGAAAGAAATAGAAGGGAATATTGGCGGAAAAACAGAGCAAAATTTGGAAGTGTCAGGAATAATTCGTAATTTTGCACTTGGAAATATGAAGATGAACTTATGAAGAAATCATTACTCTTAGGAATGCTCCTTTGTGGGGCGACAATGACTTTTGCACAGCAGAATGAGCCTGTATATACAGAGCGATTGGATAGTGTAACCGAGGATGGAAATCTCATCCGTAAAGTAGATTATGCAGATAATGGAGATTTTACATATCGTCATTATGATGAAAACATGTTGCTAGGTGCCATGGATAAATACAACAAGTACAAGAATTGTCTAAGTCAGTATTGCGATGCCAGCAGAAATGGGGAATTACGTCCTTATAGAAAAGATGAATATGAATATGATTCAGATGGGAATCTGACTAAATCGGTTTCGGTAGAGTATAAGTTTCCGTTCTGGGATGACTATACTATAGAAGTTAAAGAAAAAAATGTAGATGAGGTATCTAAGCGTATTGTAGAATACACTAAGAATTTCACCTCTGATAGCGTTCTATATGAGGTAGTAAAAAGCGAGTATGATGAAAAGGGACAATTGCTTAATCGTATGAGTCAAAGTGTTGATGAGTATGGAAATTTCTCCTTGTCAGAGGGGCTAACTATGACTTACACAACTTCAGGAAAATTGAAGACTGAGGAATTCGATTATGGTTCTCAACAAATTATATGGGAATATGTATATGACAAAGATGATAAATTAGATGTGTGGAATACCTATTTGCAAGTTGGCGGGGAAAAGATGCTCACGGGATATAATATCTATGATGAAAAAGGATATTATTGCATTGAGGAGAAAAATGAAAAAGGTGTCGTGAATAAGTATCATTATACATACGATTCGAATGGTCGTCTCTCTGAGTATATAGAATGTGTAATGGTTGGTGAAGATGAGATAAAGACGAAAAAGGTTGTCTTTACCGATATGACTATGTTCGATGGACGTCCTTATTGTGTTTCAGAACATTTTGTAACGGAAGATAATGGTGACACATGGCTTCCTATTGCACGTTATATTCAGTTTCCTCAAAAGCTAATAAATGGTAAGACAAATGAGGATTATCATAACCTGGGACCTACTAATATACTTGGAATCGGTTATGATTATTTGAATGAAAATGATTACGATATGTATGATGTTGAAATAGTTGATGGGAATCCTGTGTACACGGAAAAAACTTCATACAGATTCAACTCGAAAGGTGATATGATATGTTCTGAGTATTATAAATTGGAAGACAACAATTTTGTCCTTTCTGGCAAAAACACTTATGTTTATGATGAGAATACGTTATGCTCTACTATAGCAGGTTATAATGGGTATTATTATAAACTTTTGTGTGTTGTTTCAACCGATGGCAGTGGGAATGAAACGTATCGCACTACTTACCATTATTCTCCTTACACCACCACAGGCATCACCTCTGTTGCTTCTTCTTCTGACAAGGCACAGGCTATCTATAACCTCAACGGTCAGAAGGTGTCAAGCACTCAGTCAGGGCAGATTTACATCCAGAACGGAAAGAAGTTTATAGCAAAGTAATACGCTTCTCTCGAATATTACGACCTGCATTCTTGTTTTTAGAATGCAGGTCTTTTTTAGCGCTTTTTTGATATAATAATATACCGAATGAGAAACACAGAAAATAGTCTTATCCTCGAAAAAATGTAAGTTTTCTATAAACGAACCCTCGAAAAAGTGTATTTTTTTTGAAACGAACCCTCGAAAAAATGTAACTTTTGCTTGGATTTATCCTCGAAAAAATGTAATTTTGCAGAAAAATACGTAAATACCAGATAATTATGTATAGAAAGATAGTTAGTAAACTTGAGGATTGGAAGAAAGATAAGAACAGGAAGCCTCTGATTCTTCTCGGTGCGCGACAGGTTGGAAAGACTTGGATGATGAAGGAGTTTGGCAAGACTTCTTACGACAACGTGGCATACGTTAACTGTGATGAAGAACCGCTTGCTAAGACTATGTTTGAGGCTGACTATAATTTTTCGCGAATATTACTTGTCGTCCAGGCTATTACTGGCATTAAGGTGGAACCAGGTAAAACGCTCCTCATTTTCGATGAGATACAAGAGGCTCCGCGTGGACTTCATTGCCTGAAATATTTCTGTGAGAATGCACCGGAATATCATGTTATGGCTGCTGGTTCATTGTTGGGTGTGACTCTGGGACATAAAGAATCATATCCTGTAGGTAAGGTGAACATGTTGAGGATGCACCCTATGGATTTTGAGGAATTTCTGCTTGCTGTCGGAGAAAAACAATTGCTTGATATTCTCAAAGGGCATGACTGGGGACTTCTCGAAATAATGAAGCCGAAGTATGTGAATATGCTTCGACAATATTATTATGTAGGTGGTATGCCTGAGGTTGTAAGGGCTTATTCGGAGAATAAGGATTTGAAGGAGGTGAATGACATTCAGAGTGAGATATTGGAATCCTATCGTCGGGATATTTCAAAACATGCTTCAAAAACTGAGGTTGTGCGTATCAATCAGGTGTTTGACAGTATTCCTTCACAGTTAGCCAAGAAAAACAAGAAGTTTATTTACGGTGCTATCAAACATGGGGCGCGTGCTGCTCAGTATGAACTTGCCATCCAGTGGCTTATAGATGCAGGAATTATACATAAAGTGCCAAGGGTGAGTGTATTGAAAATGCCACTAAAGGCATACGAGGATATTAGTGGTTTTAAGTTGTTTATGCTTGATTGTGGACTTTTGGGCAGAATGGCAGGTGCACCAGCGTCTCAGGTGTTGGCTTCAGACAATGCTTTTACTGAGTACAAAGGTGCGTTTACTGAACAGTTCGTACATCAGCAACTCACGGCAAATGGAATATCTGCATATTATTGGAGTAACGACAAGACAACGGCAGAGATAGATTTCGTGATTCAGAGTGAAGAGAGGGTTATTCCTATCGAAGTAAAGGCTGAGGAAAACGTGCGTGCAAAGTCTATGTCTGAGTATATAAGGAATAATCCAGAGCTAAATCTTAAGGGCGTTCGTGTTTCAATGAAGGGCTATATTGATCAGGAATGGATGGAAAATGTGCCGTTGTATGCAATCGATAGTTTTGTTTATTGATTTGAAATAGAGGTAGATATGAAATAATATAATCGTATAAAAATATTACAATTCAAAAGTATTGTAATGTAAGCGTACAAATGTATCATTATGTGATTGTAGGGTGTAATCCTGCCGTACTGATATCTAATCGTATTGCTATGCGCTTATGAAATAGGATGGCTGTATGGTAATGTAATGGTATGATAATACTATTGTGTGATAGTACAATAGTTTAGTTAAAAGGTGGGTGGCATTTCACCACACACATTCTTGTGTGTTTTTTGAAGAAATGTTTGGTGGTGTGAGAATTTAGTGTTACCTTTGTAAGCGATACGAAAAAGAACTAAAAACTTTAACCATAATAAAACGGTGAACAAAAAACTTGTATTTTCATTCATGATGCTTGTAGCTGTCTTTGGCTTGGATGCCAACGCACAGCAGAAGAGAGTGCATACCATTGGCGACTCTACAATGGATGGTACCTATGATGTGACCTCAACCGATAAGCGCGGTTGGTGTATGATGTTGCAGTCGTTTCTCGACAAAGACCAGATCACGGTGAATAACCGAGGCAAGGCAGGCGCTTCAACCAAGTCGTTCTACAAGGAGGCGGGCTATTGGCCAACACTCGTAACGGGTGGTTCAAACGCGATGTCGGCAGGTGACTACCTCGTTATTCAGTTTGCCCACAATGACGGCAAAACCTATGGTGTTGACGGCGACGAACTGAAGGAATACTACACTTCTATCGGCAAGACGGCCGAGGCTGATGCCACTGACTATCGTGGCACTACGCCGTTCAATACCTATAAGGTGTATCTACGCAAGTTTATTGAAGAGGCAAAGGCGATGGGTGTGAAGCCTATCGTGGTAGGCGCAATAAGCAGAAAGTATTTCACTTCTGATGGTAAGGACATCACCCGAAGCGGTCGTCACGACCTCGGCGATAGCTTTGATGTAATCAAGGACGGTCAGCTTCTCAAGAATCAAAAGGTGCCAGAAACCGATGATACCTACGACTACACAGCGTCAGCCAAGGCGGTGGCAGCAGAATATGATGATGTGCCATTCATCGACCTCACCGACCTTACGGCTAAGTTGTATGTTAGCTATGGTGATGCGTATTGCACCAAGTATATGTTTTGCTCCGCAGACAAGACTCACCCTGCCGCAATGGGAGCAACCCTCATAGCACGCACTTTTGCACAGGCTGTGAAGGATCAGTACGAGAGCGAGCAGGATGAGAAGAAGAAGGCGGTGCTCAAGGGACTTGCCGACTGCGTGGTGCTGAGCAATGATATCACATTCAGTCCTACAAGCGGAGAGCTTGGCGAGGCATACATAGGCATGAGCGTTATGAAGGAGTTCAACCTCTCTGCCTTCGGAATGACACCTGCTGACGGTGAGCTGACAATTTCTGTGACCGATGGCTTTGAACTTTCAACAGACAAAGAGAACTGGAGCAATCAGGAGAAGGTGCAGTATTCTGGTGGCAACCTCATCACCTCTGTGTATGTGCGTACTACTATCGGAAAGGCTGGCGTAGCGACTGGAACAATCACGGCTTCTGACGGCACAAACACCAAGAGCCTCGATCTCTCTGTCAACGGAAAAGACCTTACAGGAGGTGTAGAAGCCTCATGCGTCTGGCCACTTCACACAGCGGATATAAATGCCGTTTCTGAGACGTTGACAGGCTCAGACGTTGTGCTTGCGGGTATGACACAATATTCTAACCTCGCAACACCAGAGACAGGCGATACTTTTGATAAGATGGTGTTGTTCAATATTGATGGTGGCACATGGCCGGCTGGCGAAATGGACGAGGTTTCAACTCGCTATGTTGAGTTTAAGATAACCGTGCCACAAGGCAGCGTGTTCAATCTCAATAAGATTACGTTCAACGTGGCTGGGTGGGGAGGCAACAGCCTGTGTTTCAAGGCATACTATGCCACTAAGCCCGACTTTAGCGATCAGGTGAACATTGCAGAGAGAAAGAATATGGTGAAGAAGGAATCGGTAGCCTTTTCCATTGATGCTGTTAAGGAAGTGGCTGGTGGTGAATCGCTCTACCTTCGTTTCTATCCTTGGCTAAATACTGGTAAGGATGCCACAGGTAAGTACATGGCTTTGTCGGATGTCACCTTTCACGGCTATCTAAACGCTGGCTCTACGGCAATAGCAAGCATCGATGCTGACAAGGCGCGTAATGCAAAGGTTAGATACACGCTCACAGGGCAGAGAATTGCATCAGGCGGCTATCGTGGCATAGTGATAGAGAATGGAAAGAAAGTGCTCTGGAAATAAGTAAAACAAGTTTCGCAAGCTCCACTTGTAAGGAGTAATAAGAAGTACAAGACGAATGTTTTATATACGGAATAAGGATTGGTGGAGTAAGGAATAAGGTTTGATAGAATAGGGAATAAAGTAGGAAAGAATAAGTTTTAATACTATTAAACCCTCATCATTCATCCCTCGCCCCTTCAACGAGAAATTCTATCGTCTTGTACTCCTTAAGCGACTTTAGGAGCGTCACTCCTTGTACTCCTTGCACTCCTAAAACGAGCAAGTCGAAGTTGAATAATCAATCGAAGTCGGATTTATTCCGGCTTCTTTTTGTTTGGTAATGTGCTCAACTACACCTTGTTGCTTCTTCGTGATGACGCTTTCTGCCTTTTTTATGCAAAGAGGGCAGTTTTTTGCTCATTTCTCTTGGTATTATAATGTTTTTTTTGTAACTTTGCCAACGATAAAAGAAGATAGTAATAACTAAGCCTCTGTAAATAATTAACCCTATAACCGTAAAAATATGAAGCGTTTATTTTTATCAATAATGCTGATAGCAGCGCATTATGCGTGCTATGCCCAGAGTCATCCCAAGGTGGATAGTCTTTTCACTTATCTGAAAGAGATAGGTGTTGTAAATGCATGTGAGTATAACAATATCAGGCAGTTTGGTCTGATGAAGAGTTTCGGCATAAGCTGCGATGTGGTGCCGGGAATCGACAAGATGAGTTCATTCGAATTGCCCGATGGCTCTAAGATGCCTGATGATGAATTGCAGAAGGAAAAGAATAAGGTGCTGGCTGTAAAACGCATACGTCATATTTTTGCCGAACTTAACGCAGACGCTATTGAAAGTCATAACTATGAGTTTCATGAGCCATGTAAGGACTCTATCGTAGCAGGTCTTACGCTGAAAATGATGTCAGAAAATGGTATGCCGATAGAAATGCCTGATGGAGCTGATTTCAGAAGAAGTAACCAGTATGGCAAGCTCTATTTCAAGTATGATATGAAACCATGTAAGGATGGTATCTATGCAGCGCAATGGGAACTGTCGTACAGGGTGCTTGTAGATAAGAATGCCAATGCTACGAAGGCACTCGACACAGAGTCGCTTATGCAGCGTCTGGAACCAGTGTTCAAGGATAAGATCTTTAAGAACAAGAAGATACAGAAGCGTACCATCCTCGTGAGATACGATGAGGACTTCAAGGGGTATGACGATAAGTTAGCCCGTAAGAAGGGCTTTGAGTTCTTCACCATGCCTAAGCCTAATTATGATGGTGAGAGCAATACGCTCGTCTGCAAGTTTACTGATGAGGAGGCTGCAAAGTCGGTTCTCACGCATCTTATGGATAGCGTTCGCAATTATGTGGAGCTCAACCCTCATGAGGCGTATTCAATCCTTTCAGACGACTACTTCGGTAATGGTTATCTTGCAAATATGTTCTCTGGAGGTGGAATGATGGGAAGGAGAGGAGCTAATAAGTTGGATGTATATGCGAGCAAGGACACCGACGGCTACTATATCCTGCTGAATTTCTCAAAGTACAGCTATGTGCCAAAGGACTGGAAAACGCTTAAAAAGCGCATCAATGGAAAATCTGAATATTATAAGGATAATTGGTAAGTGATGATTCGCCTATCTGCCTATCGGTTTTATTATGATAGGAAGGTAGGCGGATTTTTTTGAGTACGTTAGGTTTGCAAGCCTTGTAAAATGATTTACATGCCCGACTACTATAATGAGTTGATGGGCATTTACAAGCAGTTGCGTCCTTATACTGATGAGGCAAGGCTCAACCTTACCATAACAAAGGTGGTAAACACATTAGGCAATGCCTTGAACGAGAATATAGCAAGAATCCGCAAGGCTTTTGTCGATAAATTTGATAATCATTTGGCTTGCAACTATTATATTTCTGGTGAGCGTGGTATGCAATACTCCATCCCTTTGGATCGTAATCTGGTAAATTGGGAAGAGTGATGTGATATAGTTGCGGCTGGAGAGTATGTTGTTGGATGCTAGTTTGTTATATGATTTGTCTTTATTGTATGATTGTATTATAATATAATTACATAAATGTCTAAGCGTGTAATAATTCGCTGATCCGATAGTATAATTGTGTAAGAGTGGTTGTAAATCATAATATATGATTGCGGATAATCATTTCAGATAAATCATATAAATCCGTTTCCCTTTATTTCCGTGTTCAGGATTTTTCATTTTTCATTTAAATACCTCGTATCGGCACCGAAAGGCATATGATAGAGATTCAAACTGCGATAAAGAAAATCGCTGAACTCACGTTAAATGGAAAATACCTTTGGCGTTGTCAGGAAATTTATGTAACTTTGCACTTAAAATATTATTCTCGTGAACAAGCGAATTGTCATAATAGGTGCAGGAGCGGCAGGATGCTTTGCTGCCATTGAGGTGAAGCGCAGATGCCCAGAGGCAGAGGTTACGGTGCTTGAGAAAGGCACTAAACCGCTGGCTAAGGTTGCTATTACTGGTGGCGGACGATGCAATCTCACCAACTCGTTTGCAGAGGTGAAGAGTTTGGAGCAGGTCTATCCGCGCGGTTTCCGACTGATGAAGAAGCTATTCCACCATTTCTCGCCAAAGGATGCATACGAATGGTTTGAGCGCGGGGGCGTGCGACTTGTCACGCAGGATGATGAGTGCGTGTTTCCTCAGTCGCAGGATGCTATGGAGATAGTATTGACGCTAACCTCGCTTATGAACAAGCTTGGTGTGAATACCCTTTGTGGCTCTAAGGTATCTAACATAGCAAAGCGCGATGTTTGCTCAGATGGGAATCCTCTTTACTCTGTAACCTATACAAAGGCAGGAAGCACCCACGTTATGGAGGCAGACAAGGTGATCGTCACTACGGGTGGACATCCTTCCCCTTCCGGATTTGATATGCTGAAAGAACTGGATCTGGAGATAGTGCCACCTGTTCCGAGTCTGTTCTCGCTGTGCATTTCTGATAAGAGTCTGACGGCATTGATGGGTACTGTTGTGGAACAGGCACAGGTCTCGCTTGCCGGTACTAAGATAAAGACTAACGGACCGTTGCTCATCACGCATTGGGGCATTAGCGGACCAGCCGTACTGAAGCTCTCGTCGCATGGAGCACGGATTCTCGCAGAGAAGAATTATCAGGCAGATGTGACGGTAAACTGGCTCTTTGAGATGAGCAATAATGACGTGCAGAAAATGCTCTCTGCGTATGTCAGAAAGCACGCAGCGAAGAAGATAACCTCCGCCTATCCTTCGGCTCTCAATGCGAGGCTATGGGCGCATCTGGTGCAGAGGGCAAAGCTGTCGGCAGATATGCGCTGGAGCGAGTTGCAGGGCAAGACATTCAACAGACTCCTGACCGTCTCAACGTCTGATACTTACCACGTTACGGGCAAGAACCGATATAAGGACGAGTTCGTTACCTGCGGCGGTGTGTCGCTTAATAGCTTGAAGCACGACACGCTTGAGGCGAAGAATCACCCTGGACTCCATTTCGCAGGAGAAGTGACTGATGTAGATGCCGTCACAGGCGGTTTCAACCTTCAGGCGGCATGGACGATGGGATGGGTGGCTGCGAAGGCTACTATAATAAAAAAAAATGAAAAGTGAAAAATGAAAAATAAATACATTTTAAAAAAAATCAAATTAATGCCCACCGCCTTCCGGCTCCCTCCCTACGGGGGAGGGCGGGGGGAGAGGCCGCTCCTTTCCCTTGCTCTAACTTCCCTCCTCTCCCTTTCAGCTTCCGCTCAGAGCTTTGACCGCTATTTCGAGGATGCGACCCTGCGTCTTGACTATATCTTTGCAGGAAACGACCACGAGCAGCATATCTATCTTGAGGATCAGAAACGTCAGGAGAAATGGGCGGGCAGAAGAAATCGTCTGGCAGAGAAATTCCTGAACGGCAACGGACAGATAACGGTTACGGATCATGATTCCAAGGAAGTGATCTATGTATGGACGTTCTCAACCCTCTTTCAGGAATGGCAACTTGAGGCAGAGGCAAAGACCACGGACAGAGCATTCGAGACAAGCTATAACATTCCATTCCCGAAGAATAAGATTGATATTACCGTGACCTTGACGGACAACCATAACGTGGTGACTTCCAAGCTCACGCACACCGTTGATCCAAATGATATCCTTATCCGAAGGGTAGGGGAGAATGGTGTGCCTTTCCGCTATGTATGGAAGGGAAATAATGCGAAGGATGATGTGAACGTGACAGACTGCATTGACATTGCCATACTTGCCGAGGGATATACCGAGGCAGAAATGGATAAGTTCTATTCCGATTGCAATCGTGCCGTTGAGGCTCTTTTTGCTCGTGAGCCGTTCAAGAGCATGAAGGATAGGTTTAACGTGGTGGCTGTGGCTGCTCCTTCGCTTCAGTCGGGTCCTTCCGTACCTCTGCGTAATAAGTGGACGAATACCGCCACAGGCTCGCATTACAGCACGTTCTACAGCGACCGCTACCTCACAACAAGAAACATACACAAGGTCTATGATTTGCTGTCTGGCGTTCCTTTCGAGCATATTATCGTACTTGCCAATTCTGATATTTACGGCGGTGGCGGAATCTACAATCAGGTGACGGTCGTGACCTCCGATCATCCTACGTTTAATGAGGTGCTTGTGCATGAATTTGGTCATGCGTTTGGTGGTCTTGGTGATGAATATGAATACGGCAATTCAGCTGATGTCTATTATCCTGCCGATACGGAGCCGTGGGAGCCTAATCTCACCACGCTCGTGGATTTCAAGAGCAAATGGGAGGATATGATGCCTAAGAATCAGCCTGTTCCTACGCCTAAGAATCCGAAAGTACCTGATTATCGGACTATTGATTTCAAGGATGCGAAAGCCGTTGAGGCTCTTAATGCCGCCACTCAGGTGGTGGGAGTATTCGAGGGCGGAGGCTATCAGGAGAAAGGTTGCTATCGTCCGGCACAGGAATGCAGAATGAAGATAAACGAGGTTCGCGATTTCTGTCCGGTATGCGCAAGGGCTATCAGAAGAATCACCGATTTCTATACTGCTAAGTGATGTTTTTTGAAAGGAAATACCCCTTTCGGTGCTCTCCGATTTCAGATAAATCATATAAATCTGTTTCTTTTATTTTTTATCGAAACGGATGTATATGATTTATCTGATTTTTATCTGTAGAATTTAGTCTATCTGTACTTGAAAAATTAATGCGACATTAATGTGAAATTCGTGGTAATTAATGTTTCCTCACGGAGTGAGACATATAATATCGCATTAATAACACATTAATGTCGCATTAATTTTTGCCAAAAACATAAAATTTTCTGGAACAAATTTTCTGGTCATCGTCGGAAATTTTCGGTAAAGCCAAAGAGGAGCGCAAGCTCCAGAGCGACAATTTTCAGTAATCCCCGAAACTAAATCTGAAAAATAGTTAAAATCCTTATGATTTGAAAGAAATACTGCTGTTATTTGTGTTGAAACTGCTGATATTTTAGTAATTTTGCAAGCAATTTGTAAGAAAAAGTTACTGATTTGTAATCAAAATATGAAAAAAACAATAAAACTGGCAGTCTTAGTTAGTGGAGGCGGTACTAACTTGGAGAATATAATTGGTTACTTCAAGAACAATCCCGATGTGGAGGTTTCAATTGTAATCAGCAACAAGGCTGATGCCTATGCCGTTACTCGTGCCAAGAATCATGGAATACCATGCAGCATCATCACTCGCAAGCAGTTTGAGGAGGACAAGGAACTCGTCATGAACACCGTGAAAGGTTGCGATTTCATCATCCTTGCAGGTTGCCTCGTCCGTATTCCTGAATATATGATAGAGGCTTATCCAAAGCGTATCATTAATATTCATCCAGCTCTCTTGCCAAAATATGGTGGTAAGGGCATGTACGGACATCATGTGCATGAGGCTGTAAAGGCTGCTGGCGAGAAGGAATCGGGCATTACCATTCACTACGTCAACAACGAACTTGATGCTGGTGAGCACATCGCCCAGTTCCGTGTTGCTCTCACTCCAGATGATACCCCAGAGACAATCGCCGACAAGGTACATGAGCTTGAGATTGCGCACTTCCCAAAGGTTATTGAGGAGTGTATTATGAAAGGGTAAAGTGTTAAGAGTAAAGTATTATAGAATAAGGTAGATAGTATAAACCGCCAAGGTTATACTATCTATTTTTTTATGAATCAGACGAGTTTAATGATATTATCCGTGTTTTATTCGAACACGGAATTCACAGAATAAACGAAAAAAATTTCGTTCTTTTCGTGTTTTTAGTGTTCAGAAAGCGAGAAAATCCCTTTGATCTGTGCAATCTGTGTTCAGATTAATTCAATATGAGAGTGAGAGTCTTTCGTGGTATTGTTTGTAAAATTCCGAGGCATTATTTATATGCAGTTCTGAAATGTGAGGTCTTCCAAGAATCCATCTTCTCCTGAGTGACAATCCCCTTATCCCAAAGGTCGTCAAGCTCATCTTGAAGCCTGTTATTCAGGAACTCCATTAAGACCTTCTTTTTTGCCTTGACATCTTCCTCCTTATGCAGACATGAAACAACACCGAGAACGTCTCGTTGTGCTTCATTGAAAGTCATAGTTGCTGTTGCCATGTTATGTAAATTAATTCTATGCTGCAAATATAAGCATTTTCCTCGTAACCTCCAATTTTTTTGAAGAAAAAATGTTTATTGCTCCTAAAAGGATTGCGATTTGCATCGTTGCTCTCCTATAAATTTCAGCCAGAAATTAATAAAACCACTGTGTTGAATCGACACAATGGTTATCAATAATGTCCAAAAGCTGAAATCACAAGAACCTCAACTATATCGTCGTAAATTCTATACACTAAACGATGTTCACGAGTTATTCTTCGTGACCATGTTTCCTCCTTGTAATGTTTCAACTGCTCGCATTGACCAGTTCCAGAACGTGGATGTTCCTTTAGTTCATCAAGAAGTTTGGCCAATTTACCGAGTGCTTGAGGAGCTTTCTTGCAGAGAAATTTAAGGTCTTTCTCGGCATCTGCATTAAATCTTACGATGTACATGACCTATGACTTTGAGAGTAGTCTGTTGATGAATTCTTCTCCAGTCTCATTTGCTCCCATTGTGTATATTGGACCAGAAGCCGTGGAAGCAATGGATTTGTCAATTTTCTCGTAAAACTCCTTTTCGCTCATCTTTACTTTTGCCTCTTTATCTGCCTCAATAGCAGCATTAAGACGCTTGGCCAATGCACGCTGCACCGACTTTTTCTGCCCTTGAATAAGTGCCCATAAGGCATCCAAGGAAGATATAGACTGATTGTTTGTTATGGGAGCTACTATTGCCATAATTGTTTCTTATTTTGTTTCAATTGCAAAGTTAGATATTTTTTCTGAATCCACCAAATTTCATCTGTTTTTTTCTTCTTCAGGTCTGATCTGGGGTGGCAAATCACCACCTAGCGTAATTAGCTTTAGCATACCTGACTGAACGAATCGTTCAGTCTGCTCATCGTATCCTTTTTCATTTTTTATGGATAATCTTATGTCCGAAATGGACACAAACTTTTTTACTGAGAGTATCAAAGGACTCGGTAAATCACTGACCCCTTATTTCGTATATATAGGGGTATCGATAGTAACGAGCCCCCTCCCAGACATTGCCCATTCCTGATTTGACATCCAAAACCACCGCACTGATTCGGTGCGTTGGTTTGATGGGGGAGACTGTCCGAAAATTAATCATATAATTTAAGTCGTTGGACTATGGTGTAATTTTGTTTGTTTTGTTATTGTTATTTAACTCTGAATCGTCTT